>CAZOGT010000013.1:0-20116 GCA_964579015.1 uncultured Acidobacteriota bacterium
CCCTGTCCTCTGTCCCCTGTAGCTCTTTTCCAAACATCGATGCATTACTTTCCCTTTATTTTTTGTTTCCTTTCAATTAATATCGGATTTCAGGAGATTGCGGAAAAGAGTTTTCCGAGAGCCCTGCCGGGCCCGGAAACACCGTTCTTCCGGCAACCTCGTCACAGACAGATCGGACCCTGAGGTGCAGGAGGAGATTCAGAAGCATGGCAGATTCCGGAAAGAACCCGAACAATTCCACTCGAAAAATAGATAATATGGGCAAGGTCGTTGTCCACACCAGAAAACATCAGGTCTACCGGGGTTTTTCAAAGAAGGAATTGATTGGAAAATCAGTCAGAATCCTGGATGAGAACGGCAACGAATCAGATTTTCCGCTCAAGGACCTCAAGGCCATATTTTTTGTCAGGGAATTCTCCGGGGACCCCGCTTATGATGAGGTCATTTTCCTGCGGAAGGACAAACCGCGACCCTGGCTGTGGGCACATGTCGAATTTGAAGACGGAGAGGTCATTGAAGGGCGTATCAAGAACGGAGAGGATATCGTTAACCATGCGGAAGGATTTTTTCTCTGGCTGTCCGATGAATTCGCCAATTCCGAGTCCGTGTACGTCATTAAGGATTCTATCCGTAAATTCAGGATAATGGGCTGACGGGAAACGGCATTCCTCATTTTCCCAGGTATGCTCAAGCCGCTATTCCTGCTGGGCCTATTCTCCTCAAACTCCCTGCATCCCAGACACTTCCGGTTCAAGGGTTTCAATGTAACGGCACTAAAAAGGAGCCTGGAGACAAGGAGTTTCAAACAGCGGCCGAAACTCGCAGAGATGAAAATTTTTCAATGAAACCCTGTTTGGTTTTTTTTTCCGCTCGGTGATGTTACTATCTGTTCTTGTCACAAATATTACTCAAGTTAATCATTCAAACAATATTTTAAAAACAGAAGGTAAGTGTTATGGGAAATCTTCATTGGCTTGACATCCTTGTCATTCTAGCTTTCTTTGCAACGATTTTCGGCATTGCCGCTTATTATTCGAGGAAGGCCGGCAGTTCAACGGATGAGTTCTTCCTGTCCGGCCGGAACATGCCATGGTGGATTGCTGGAACCGCAATGGTAGCAACCACCTTCGCCGCTGATACCCCTCTGGCAGTAACGGAACTGATTGCCAGAAACGGCATCGCCGGCAACTGGCTCTGGTGGAACCTGGCAATCGGCGGTGTTCTAACCGTATTCTTTTTCGCAAAGCTCTGGAGAAGGTCCGGAATCATGACCGATGTCGAATTTGTAGAGATTCGATATTCAGGTAATGTTGCTGCCGTCCTGCGCGGATTCAGGGCAATCTACCTGGGGCTTTTCATGAATGTCATCATTCTTGGCTGGGTCAACAAGGCGATGGAAAAAATCTTCGGGGTCATAATCCCCCAGATCGATCCTTTCCTCCTGGTAGCTTGCGCAGCCACGATCCTGGCCATCTACGCTTCAGCTGCCGGGCTTCTGGGTACGGCCCGGACAGACAGCTTCCAGTTCGTGTTTGCGATAGTGGGATGCATCATCCTGGCTGTAATTGTTGTCCGGTTGCCCGAAGTCGGGGGCCTGGTCCAGATGAAAGAAAAACTGGCTCCTCAGATCCTGGATTTCTTCCCCAAGATTCAGGGTCCAACCGATGTAGTGGGAGCGACAGGCGGGGCACTCGCCATGAGCTTGATGGCCTTTCTGGCCTATATCGGCATCCAGTGGTGGGCGGCATGGTACCCGGGTGCCGACCCCGGCGGCGGCGGCTATGTAGCCCAGAGGATGATGTCAGCCAAAGACGAAAAAAACAGTGTACTGGCAACTCTCTGGTTTACCGTAGCCCACTACTGCCTTCGTCCCTGGCCATGGATCCTGGTCGCACTCGGCGCACTGATCATTCTCCCACGAGTTGAGAGTCCTGAAATTATTCAGGCTCAGGATCCGGTCATGTATGAGCAGGTAGTAGCGGCCTACGCTGATAAATCCCTGATGAAAAGCGGAGACCCCGTCTACCAGACTGAAGAATTCCAGCTGATGTATGACACCTATGAAAACACCGTTGATCCCGGGGTCATGTATCCAAAGCTGATGCTCAGGTACCTCCCCGCTGGACTGCTCGGAATGCTGATCGCGGTCTTTCTCGCGGCCTACATGTCGACCATGGCCTCCCAGCTGAACTGGGGAACGTCGTATATCATCAATGACTTCTACAAGCGTTTTATAAGAAGGGATGCGACGGAGAAACACTATGTTCTGATTTCCAGGATTTCCATCCTGTTGATGACCGTAATTTCCCTGGTGATAACCAAGTATGTACTCACCCAGGTTTCGGGAGCCTGGGAATTTGTCATCAACGCCAGTGCCGGAATCGGCACGGTACTCCTGCTCAGGTGGTACTGGTGGAGGATCAACGCCTGGTCCGAAATTACAGCCATGATTGCACCTCTGATTATTTACCCGATTTCCCGATACTACTTTGGAATCGAGCCTCCGATTACGCTCTATCCAACCGTAATCGGCACTACCATCGTCTGGCTGGTTGTCACCATGCTTACCAAGCCGGCTGACGAGAAGACCCTGATTGAATTCTTCCGCAGGACTCATCCAGGCGGAATCGGCTGGAAACGGATAGCAGCCAAGGTTCCTGATGTCAAGGGGGACACCGGTTTCGGTCGCCTCTTTTTCAACTGGTTCCTTGGGGTAATAGCTGTCTATTCTTTCCTCTTCTCAATTGGATGGATTCTCTTCGGAGATTTCATCAAGGGCTTCCCGGTAATGATACTGGGAATAATCTGCGCAACCCTGATTTACCTTGATTTCAAGAGAAAAGAGAAGGAAGTCTGAATCAGGCGCTGAAGGAAGAACCATAAGGGAGCCGGGCCTGGATCGGGCCCGGCTCCTTTCTCTTCAGATCCACGAGTCGCCAGCCAACCTTTCCTCACGGGATTACCCAGCGGGGATCCTGTCTTTACAAACAGAACCATACCACCCTCCGGAATCGGGCAGGAGGTCTCCTCTCCCTGTCAAACAGGAACTGAAATATGTATGCTAGCCGCACATTTATCGGGTTAATTCCCTTTTCCGGGGAGTCCGGTTATCCAGTCAGCCCCGTGGTCATCCATAGCGCCTGTAAAATCAGATTCGACTCGCCTGCTCCGATCATATAAAATTACCAGATATTTTTCGGGAAAAGGTGAATTGAAAATGAGTAAGGTGAATTCAACACAATGCGTGCATGCAGGCAGAAATAAACGGCAGGAATCATCCGCGGTAACCACTCCGATAGTCCACTCGGCCCCGTTCCATTTCGATTCCACCCGGGAGCTGATGGATTTCATGGAAGGAAAATCCGAAAGGGTTCAGCCGGAATACGGGAGAATGGGCAATCCGACCACCTCCGCCGTGGAAAAAAGGATTGCAGCCCTGGAAGGAGCGGAACGAGCCCTGTTGTTCTCAAGCGGAATGGCGGCAATCACCACCCTTTTCCTGGCAACGCTCTCCAGAGGGGACCACCTGATACTTACGGATGACTGCTACAAAAAAACCAGGATGTTTGCCGCCTTTCTCGGGAAATATGGAGTAGAGACCTCTATCGTGGAGCCTGGCCTGGATAAGGTGATGGATGCGGTCAGGCCTTCAACAAAATTCATTTTCACGGAAATACCGACCAATCCATATCTTCGGATACCGGACTTGGAGGCACTTGCTGCTGAAGCAGGAAAACGGAACATAATGACGATTGCCGACAGCACCTTCGCCACCCCGGTCAATCTGAGGCCCCTTGATCTTGGAATTGATATTGTCACCCATTCCGCTACCAAGTACCTGGGGGGACACAACGATTTAATAGCCGGGGTCCTGGCTGGAAGCAGCGAAATCATGGCCCCGGCAGCTGACCTGCTGGAAATGATGGGCGCGATTACCGACCCCAATACCGCATTCCTTCTTGACCGGGGGCTTAAAACCCTGGGCATCCGGGTTGAAAGGCACAACAGCAACGGTCAGGCAGTGGCGGAATTCCTCGAATCTCATCCCGCAGTGGAAAAAGTCTTTTATCCCGGGCTTCCGTCCCACCCCGACCACCAGATGGCAAAGCACCTGCTGTCCGGTTACGGCGGAGTTGTGACTTTCCTGGTCAAAGGGGGCCTGGAAGAAACCCTCAAATTTATCGATAAGACCAGAATTCCATACCTTTCACCAAGCCTTGGAGGCGTTGAAAGCATTATCGACCCGGTCGCACCGATGAGTTTCTGGAAAATGAGCAGGAATGAAAGAGAGGCCATCGGAATGACCGACAACCTTGTTCGGCTGGCCACCGGCATCGAGGATGCCGAGGATATTATTGCCGATCTGGAACAGGCACTTTAGGCCTGAGTTGATCACGACCTGGGTATCCTGATAGCCGTTCCAGCAGAGGAGCCTTCCGATCAATGCCCCGGGGCTTCTGCTGCAGACCCGGGTCTCGTCCTGTTTTTTTAAAACATGGCTTCCTGGAGCTGACCGTTCTTGTATTTCTCTATTGTCGGGCCTATTTTACCCAGTTCTCCCATGAAGACAGGGATTCCGTTTTCGTCCAGGAACTGCATGACCTTGGGGCCAATGTGGCAGGTAATAATTTCATCAACCCCTTCATCCATGAGCATCTCCAGTGAGCTTACCCCAGTGCAGTCAATACCGTCCCCCCGTAATACATTTTTAAGGTATTCGTGAGTCCCCTCCTCAACATCAAATACTATGTAACCGAAAGCCCTTCCCAGGCGTTCGGGATCCATTACAGAATCCATTCCCTTGTCAGCCAGAACCGGTAACGCTACTTTCATCCTGATCTCCCGTTAACATTATTTATCTGTATAAGACTGAATATTTTTTATGAAATCGAATTGATATGCCTGATTAAAAAAACTCTAGCTGTCTTTGCAGCCACGTCCTTCTTCATTGCCGCATCCGGCACCGGATTTCCTGCCGCAACCAGGAACAGAATCCCTGCGGCACCCCTCTTCTTCAGTCTGCCCGCATCCGATATCTGAATGCTTTCCGCAACCGTGACCGGAACTGCGAACACATCCTGCAGAGGAATCAAGGCAGAGATATCCGTTTGCCCGCGAATCTCCATTGGATATCCGGATAGCCTTACCCATCGTAAGGGCTTCTGTCGCTTTCTTGCGGGCATTGCCGAGAATGTTCCCGAGGGTTTGCCTCGAAATGCCCATGGCCTCAGCCGCCTGGCCCTGGTACAACCCTTCCATGTCAGTCAGGCGCAATGCTTCAATTTCATCCGGGTCAAAGGTGACGGCTTCCATACGGCAGCGCGGAATGCCCGAAGGGACAAACAGGGTCACTTCAGGGGCAAAAATTATATTGCGCTTCTTAGGCGGCCTGGGCATCAAAATTCTCCTTTATTGGCATATGCTAATAATATTAATTACGCCGTTTGACTGTCAAATTCAGCGTTTCTCACTTGATTCCACTAAATCCAACTACGAGCATGTCCACCTGCCGGTTTCATTGCTACAGGGGACAGAGGACTGCAGAGGGCTACAGAGGACTGCTACAGGGGACAGAGGACAATGAGGAAGGCGGCAAGGATGCACCAGGGGACAGGCAGTGGATGTTCATGCTACAGGGGACAGAGGTGTCTACAAACTGATGTGCAGGCGGCAGGATCTACAAGGGATCTACACGGGACAGAGGAATCTACCGAGAGAGGGGGCAGACATTCTATCCGACCTGAATGTTGTCCTCTGTCCCCTATCACTCATATTATCCTCTGTCCCCTGTAGCACTCATATTATCCTCTGTCCCCTGTAGCGCTAGATAACGCACGTCAGATGCCGCGGGATTGCTGCAAGCGTATTATCCTCTGTCCCCTGTAGCACTGCGTCATTTTCGGGGGGGCTTCTTTGCCTTGACGAAATGCCGGTAGAGCAGCCAGGTCATCCAGAACGAGAAGGCGAAAACAGCCACGGGAAACAGAATCCCCGGCAGGTTGGAATAAATTGCCGCCCACCCGGTCTCTCCGTCCCCGCTGAGCGCCGCCGCTATCAGAATTATTCCGAGAACAGCTGCCGCTCCTGCCAGCCACATCACCATCAGGGCCCGCTCTGAAAATATCTTCTCGGCCTTGACCACTCTTTTGCGGTAGTTGTAATAGGCAAGGATCAGCCCCAGGGCACTCACGGCATAGGCCATCAGCATGCCAAGGATCTTCCCGGCCGCCGGGCTAATCTCCATCATCATCCTCCCATCGATTTGACTGCTCCATCCTGGCGAGGTATCCGGCCTGCTTATCCTCAAAACCCCTGGACATGGCTTTCAGCTTGGGATCAATGATATAAAACATCACCAGGCCAAGGACAAGGGCCAGGCCCACTGCTACGAAACCCCAGACCTGCAGGAGAAAGGCCCCGATTATGCCGACTGTAACCAGGATATAGGCCAGGACGCCCAGAAGGGAGGCCCAAAAATCATGGCAGGTCCACTCGTCCGCCTCCGCCGCAGTCCACTCCCTCTTGAATATTTTCATTTTCATCTGCCTCATGATTCAATAAGCCCGCGCCTGAAGGCTTCATCCCGGACCGGCTTCCAGAAACCGAGGGGCCTGGCCATTACATAATACTTCACCAGATGGTCCATGTCGTCGGCCTCGGTCAGGAAGGTCACCGGAACATAGACAACTGAAACCAGCACTGCCAGGAGCCAGAAATTCGCCCAGTTGGCCAGCTCCGGCATTACTCCCAGCTCAGGCAGAACCCAGACAACCAGCCAGCTCATGACCAGGTTCGCTATCCAGCTGGAGAGGTAGGCCCAGGAGTTGAATCTCCACCAGATCACCTGGAGGATGGAAGGGATCCAGATACCGGCGGCCTGCAGCCAGAGGGCAAAAATCAGCCAGGAGGTTATTGACTGCATGGTCAGGCCCAGTAAAAAGGCTCCGGCCAGGATCATTACCGTGCTGATCCGGCCTACCTGCACCAGCCTCTTCTGGGTAGCTTCAGGATTGATATAGTGATGGTAAAGGTCCCTGGTGGCATACAGGGCTCCGAGGTTCAGGTGACTGGATACCGTGGATAAATGGATGGCGATGATGCCGGCAAAAAACACGCCTACCAGGCCGGCGGGCAGGTATTCGAATCCCAACCGGAACCATCCCATTTCATATTCAGCTTCCTCCGTAATCCCCGGATAAAGCACAAAGAATCCCAGGATGGCCACTACCCAGACGCTGTTCCTGGCCAATGAAATGAATCCGCCGGCCCACATCGAATAGCTGGCGTCCCTTACCGACCTGGCGGACTGAATCCTCTGCGCTTCAGGATACCAGTCGATAAAATTGCCCATGCCCAGGCCTCCCAGGGTCGCCATAACCAGAAGGGTGATGAAGTCCATGGCATAGAAAGACCCTACATCCAGGCCCCAGAAACCATCAAAATGAAAGGGATTGAGCCTCCAGAGCTCACCCATTCCCTCCAGTTTGCCGATTATCCCGGAAGGTCCTCCGGCGGCATGGATTCCCCAGACAGAAACCAGCGTGATAACCACAAAGCTGATTACCCCCTGCTGAAAATCGGCCATGATCACGCCCCAGTAACCGGCAGCCAGGACATAGACCGCGCAAATAGAGGTGAAGAAGATTATTCCGAACCATTCCGGCCAGGAAAAAAGGTAAAAACAGATTTTGCCCATTGCGGCTGAAACCCATGCCAGGATAAACATGTTCATAAATGTCTGCCACCCGGCAAGCCAGCCCCTCAGAAGCTCAGCTCCAAGGCCCGAGTAGCGCAGATTCTGCCATTCTGCCTGGCTCATGGCCAGGCTGCGGCGGAATATCCTGGTCGAGACAAATGCGGATACGGCTGTCCAGGCCGCGAAAAACGGATACCAGACACCCCGCGCCCCCCATTGATAAATGGTCCCGGCTATCCACATCGGGGTGTCGGTAGCCGTGTGGGTGGCGTATACTGATGTCGCGGGAAGCCACCAGGGCAAGCCTCTTCCGGCAAGAAAAAAGTCCGATTCACTCTGTTTCCCCAACCGGTAAAACACCACCCCGCAAAGAATCATCAGCGCTACCAGCAGAAAGGTCCAAACCCAGTCCAGCAGCGTAAAATGAACAGCCAGAGCTTCAGATTCCATTAATCAGTACCTCGTTCATTGCCCTGTTTTCGGATGCTTTGGCGAATCTTTCAAATCGCAGGAACCCTACTCGCCAACGATGGCTTCAAGCTTCCTGCTCCTGCGGATGAGTGTCAGGTTCCGCATGTAAATGAAGCCGTTAAAAAGGTAGCTGAGAATAAACACCGGATCAGCCCTCTTAATTGCGTAGGCCAGAAGGAGCAGACTCCCAACAATGCTCAGGTACCAGAAAGTTATCGGTATGACACTCTGTTTTTTCCTTTCAGAGGCAATCCACTGAATGATAAATCGGGAAGAAAAGACAGCCAGCCCTAAAAATCCCACAAGTTCCCAAAGTCCCAGACCCTGGGCAAAAATTTCTGCTATTTTATTTTCCATTTGGCTTATCCAGTACATCTCCAGTACATCAAAAATATTTTTAGCCTGGAATAGATTTTAAACAGAAAGAAGCTTAACAGCAAAAGGATAATTGTCTTCTGCCGTTTCCGTAAAACAGGCCTTGAACAGGGATCTGCAAAACGATCGGGGAAAAACGATCGGGAAAAACCGCGGTTTTGGATTCAAGGAACTGAAAATACAGTGCCGTTCTGCTCCGTTGAAATACATCACATCAGAGGTCGGGTTTAAAATATTAAAGAAGGGCGGTTAAAATTGGCGGGAACAAACCCTGGCCGGAGATACCTTCGCTCTGATTCAAACAAGGATTGATATTAAAAAGGAACATGAAAAACTAATGAATCCGGCAACAGCCACCTATACCGAAGAACATATACGAAGCCTCGACTGGAAAGACCATATCAGGAGCCGACCAGGAATGTATATCGGCCGCCTCGGGGACGGGGAGGGCTACGATGACGGCATCTACGTCCTTATCAAGGAGGTCCTGGACAACAGTGTTGACGAATTCATGATGGGATTCGGAAACAAAATTGAAATTTCAGTAGTCGAAAACGAAGTCACGATCCGGGATTACGGCAGGGGAATTCCCCTGGGAAAGACCATCGAGTGCGTATCAAAAATAAATACCGGAGCTAAATATGATGAAGGAGCTTTTTTCCGTTCAGTGGGGCTGAACGGAGTAGGCACCAAGGCTGTAAACGCGCTTTCCTCCGAATTCAGGGTTCGTTCCATCAGGGACGGAAAGATAAAAGAGGCCTATTTCAACAAGGGTGAGTTGATCGAGGACCTGGCGATTAGAGACACCAGGGAAAGGTCCGGGACCGAGATCGTTTTCCGGCCGGATCCTGATATCTTCAAGGAATACGGGTTCCGGATGGACCTGATTGAAGAGAGGCTCTGGAACTACGCGTTCCTGAACCGCGGCCTTACCCTGATTCTGAACGGGCATCCGATTTACAGTAATAACGGGCTCGAAGACCTCCTCAACAAGGAGGTTGCTGATGCAGCCCGGTATCCGGTAATCCATGTGGCCAGCCCAGATATCGAATACGCGCTGACCCATACCGATAATTACGGCGAGAGTTATCTCTCTTTCGTTAACGGACAGTACACCATTGACGGCGGGACCCACCAGTCAGCTTTCAGGGAAGGAATACTGAAAGCCTTCAAGGAGTTTTATTCAGCTGACCTGGAGGGGGCCGACGTAAGGGGCGGATTCAGCGGCGTGGTCCTGGTGAGGATTCACGAGCCGGTTTTTGAATCACAGACAAAAACAAAACTGGGGAGCAGCCATGTCCGGCCGGGCGGTCAGACTATCCGGTCCTGGGTGGTGGACTTCGTGCGCGATACCCTGGTCAGGCACCTCCACAAGGACCCGGAAGCCGCGAAAAAAATCCTGGCCAAGATCAAGCAGAACGAAAAAGAACGCCGCGATATGGCAGGGATAAAAAAACTGTCCAGGGAGAGGCAAAAGAAAGCCAGCATTCACAACAAGAAACTCCGTGAGTGCAAAGAGCACTTCAGCAACCTGCAGGATAAGCTCCGCATGGATACCGAGCTCTTTATCACCGAGGGGGACAGCGCCTCCGGGAGCCTGACCAAAGCCCGCAAGGTCAGGACCCAGGCAGTGTTTGCACTGAAAGGAAAACCCCTTAACTGTTACGGTAAATCCAAAAAAATCGTATACGAAAACGAGGAACTCAACCTGCTCCAGCATGCCCTGGGAATTGAGGACAGCCTTGAAGACTTGCGGTACAACCGGATCATCATAGCCACGGATGCCGATGTTGACGGAATGCACATAAGGCTGCTTCTGCTGACCTTCTTCCTGCAGTTTTTTCCCGAGATGGTTAAAAAGGGACACCTTCACATCCTCCAGACCCCCCTGTTCAGGGTGAGGAACAGAAATGAGACCATCTATTGCTACAGCGAACAGGAAAAATTCACTGCCCTCAAAAAGCTGGGAGCCAAGGCCGAAATCACCAGGTTCAAGGGGCTGGGGGAGATCTCTCCGGATGAATTCGGCAACTTTATAGGTGAGAAGATTCGCCTTGACACCGTTAAGATACCCCCCGGAATGAAGACGAAGGAATTGCTCGAGTATTTCATGGGAAAGAATACCCCGGAGAGACGTGACTTCATAACCTCCAACCTGGTCGTGGAACCGGTCGACCTGGTTGAAGGAAAGGGGTCGATGTGAGCAATAATATGAAGATAATTGATGAGGAAAAGCACGAGATAGAAAACAAACCCCTGAACGTAGACGAGACCTACCGGGAATATTTTCTGCAGTACGCTTCCTACGTCATAACCGACCGGGCCATACCCGACCTTGCCGACGGCCTCAAGCCGGTACAGAGAAGAATCCTTTTCTCGCTCTGGGAAAATGAAGACGGCAGGTATAACAAGGTGGCCAACCTGGTGGGACACTGCATGAAGTATCACCCCCACGGGGATGCGTCCATTTTCTCAGCACTGGTCGGTATCGGACAGAAAAAGCTGCTCATCGACACCCAGGGAAACTGGGGAGACCAGGTAACAAACGACCCCCCTGCCGCTGCCCGATATATTGAAGCCCGCCTGACAAAATTTGCAAAGGAGGTTTTGTTCTCCCCCCACCTGACGGAATTCAAGATGACCTACGACGGGCGCAACAAGGAGCCGGTCGCCCTGCCGGTCAGGTTCCCGCTGCTGCTGGCACTGGGAACCGAAGGGATTGCCGTGGGGCTGACAACCAGGATACTTCCCCACAATTTCACCGAACTCCTCGAAGCCCAGAAAGCTTACCTGAGGGGCGAAGATTTCAAGCTTTATCCGGACCTTCCCACCGGGGCGATGATTGATGTCAAGGACTACTGTGACGGCCTTCCGGGCTCCAGGGTCAAGGTACGGGCCGTTCTCGAGCGTGATGGGAAATCAATAAAAATCAGGGAGGTCCCTTACGGAGTTTCGACTGAGACCCTTATTGACTCAATCCTGGCGGCTTCGGAGAAAGGGAAAATCAAGGTATCCAATATCCAGGACAACTCGGCTGCCGAACTTGAAATTATCGTCACCTTCCAGAGGGGCGTGGATATGGATAATGCCGAGCAGGCCCTTTACGCGTTTACGGACTGCGAGGTCTCACTGAGTTCCAGCAGCACGATCATCGACCGGGGAGAACCGGTGACAATGGGCGTGTCCGAGATCCTGGCCGCTTCCACCGAAAGGACCAGGGCCCTCCTGCGGGAGGACCTGGAGTACCAGCTGGAAAAGCTGGAACAGAAATGGCACCTGAAAAGCCTTGTCCAGATATTCATTGAAAACCGGATCTTTCTCCGCATTGAAAAAGCAGACACCAGGGAAAAGGTCTTCTCGGAAATCCGCACCGGGCTGGAGCCGCACCTGGGGGTCCTGCGGCGCGTGGTGACAGAGGAGGACATCGAGTACCTCACGGAAGTCAGAATCCGCAGAATCAGCGCCTGGGACGCGGACCAGGCAAAGGAAGAGCTGCTGAAAATAGATGAGGAGATTGTTAAGGTCAAACTGTTCCTGGACAATATCACGGACTACACCATTGCCTGGCTCGACCATCTGCTGGAAGACTATGGCTCCGGGACAGAGCGAAAATCAAGGATCACGTCTTTTGACTCGATCCAGGCTTCCGCTGTCGCTGAACGGACCAGCCGGCTCTATGTAAATCGAAAAGGCGGTTTTGTGGGGACTGATCTCAAGGAGGCGGAAGAGGTCTGCAACTGCTCCGCCCTCGACGAGGTGCTGACCGTAACCATGGACGGGGGCCTGATGGTGAGCAAGGTTGCCGACCGTAAATACGTGGGGGAGGATATCGTCCACGTCCAGCTCTTACCGCCGGAAGAGCGGGAAACCGTGTTCAACATGCTCTACGAGGACACAAAATCGGGCAGAGTCTACCTGAAAAGATTTCAGGTTGGAGGATATACCAGGGACAAGCGTTACGAGCTGGGAAAATCAGAGGGGCAGACCAGAATACTGCTGTTCATTCCGGGAGAGGAAGAGCTTTTCGCCCACCTCAAGCTTCGCAAAAAACCGAGGATCAAGACCGATGTCTACCTCCGCTTTTCCGATTACCTGGTCAAGGGCCGCGCGGCCGCGGGAAACACGGTCTCTAAACATAAACCTTCCTCCGCCAGGCAGATTTCAGCCACGGTTTTCGAAAACCGTACAACTGAAGAAGAACGGGATGGCGAAAACGCCGAAACTGGTGACAGGCTGCCGGGATTCTAATCCCGTTCCCGGGTGATCCGGGAATTCTGTCCGGGGTATTGAATTGCCTTTATTTGAGCTGCCGGTACGTTTATTCATTGATTAAACAGGCCTGATGATTGATAATCTCTGCTCAGGAGGATAAATCATATGCAAGAAATGAACACCCAGCCGCCTGCCGGACCTGGGCCAAAGCCTGCGAACCGAAAGAAAATCCTGATATGGGTATTCGCGATCATCGGGATCTTGTTTGTGCTGATAGCACTGATTGTCGGTGGTGCCACCTACTTTGCCTATTCGAAAATGAAGGATATGGGATTGACCACTGAAATGCTCGGAGACAATCCCGGGACCGCCTTCGGCAAGATCGTTGAAGCCACAAATGAGGATATTGAGTTTGTTTCCTCGGACAAGGAGCAGGGAATAGTCACTTTCCGCAACAAGAAAACCGGGGAAACCATAACCGTCGACTTTGAAAGCATTAAAGCCGGAGATCTTCCGGCGGGGCTCGACCCCGGCCAAAATGAGGAGGATTCCGGGGAGCCTCCCGCAGCAGAGTAAGCCTGCAGCCGGATCATGCCGACTGGAAGCGCAAGGGATGAGGATGGCTGGTCCGAGTCCCTTTATTCCTGCGCGCAGCGGGCTGGACGCAGCTTAACTACTTTGAAGGCCAGGCATGAAAATCGAAAAACTGGAGCTGTTCAAGGTCCCCCCGAGGTGGCTGTTCCTGAAGGTCTCGGCTTCTGACGGCATATCAGGGTGGGGAGAGCCTGTGGTCGAAGGACGGGCTGATACCGTGGCTGCCGCGGTGAGGGAGATGTCCGCCCAGGTGATCGGCCACGACTCCAACCGCATTGAGGACTTGTGGCAGGCGCTCTACCGTGGCGGGTTTTACCGGGGCGGGCCGGTCCTGACCAGCGCGATTTCGGGAATTGACCAGGCCCTCTGGGACATTAAGGGCAAACGCCTGGGCGTACCGGTCCATGACCTCCTTGGCGGGCGCGTGAGAGAAAGGATGCTGGTCTATCCCTGGATTGGAGGAGACCGGCCATCCGGAGTTGCTGAAGCGGCAAGGAAGAAACAGGATCTCGGGTTCAAGGCTGTAAAAATGAACGGCACCGAGGAAATGGAGTGGATCGACTCCCATGCCAAGGTTGACCAGGCCGTGCAGAGGGCAGCTTCCGTCAGGGACGCTTGCGGCCCTGACTTCGGCATCGGCATTGATTTTCACGGAAGGGTTCACAAGACCATGGCCAAGGTCATCATGAAGGAACTGGAACCCCTGAAACCGCTCTTCGTGGAGGAGCCCGTGCTGGCCGAGAATGGAGAGTATTTCAAGGACCTCGCCGACCGGTTCTCGATTCCGATCGCCACCGGAGAGCGCCATTACACCAGGTGGGGATTCAAGCGTCTTTTAGAGCAGGGCGCAGTGGACATAATCCAGCCGGACCTGAGCCATGCCGGGGGCATCTCCGAGGTGAAAAAGATTGCCTCAATGGCAGAAGCCTATGACATCGCACTGGCGCCCCACTGCCCCTTGGGGCCGATTGCCTTTGCCGCCTCCCTGCAGGTTGATTTCACCTGCCCGAACGCCTTCATCCAGGAAACCAGCGCCGGAATCCACTACAACACCGGGGCGGATATGCTGGATTACCTGGAGAATCCCGGGGTCTTTGACTTCAAGGACGGTTATGCTTCCCTGCCTGAGAAGCCGGGCCTGGGCATCGAGATCAACGAAGAAAAGGTAAGAGAAATGGAAAAAGAGGGACACGACTGGAAGAATCCCCTGTGGCGCACAGCCTCAGGAGTGGTAGCAGAATGGTGAGCCTGAAGCCTGAAGAAACCATCAATGGTCAAGAAAAGACTGGAAATGTGGCTAAAATAGGATTAGTTTAATTACTTGAAAAGAAAACGCGCCCTTCGCAATACAACCCATAAACACTAATAATTAAATCCAAAAAGAGGAAAGATTGCATGTCAGAGAAAAAGACTACCAGCAGAAGAGAGTTTCTGCAGACCAGCGGCACTGCAGCGGCCCTGGTTTCAGCAGCAACAATCGTGCCCAGTTCAGTTCTGGGCAGGGCCTTCGGGCATACCGCTCCCAGTGACAAGATTAATGTGGGAGTCATCGGGGCAGGCGGAATGGGTGTGGGAAACACCGACAGATGCGCCAGTACTGACAACATTTATGCCTTGTGCGATGTTGACTGGGACAGGGCAGCCGGGCAGTTTGAAAAGTACCCGAATGCCAAGAAGTACAAGGATTTCCGGGAAATGCTGGACAAGGAGAAATCAATCGACGCCTGCGTCATCGCGACTCCGGATCACACCCATGCGGTAGCTGCCATGATGGCCATGAAGCTCAAGAAGCACGTGTATGTGCAGAAGCCCCTCACCCACTCCGTATATGAAGCCAGGATCCTGACCGAGACAGCCAGGAAGTACGGGGTAGCCACCCAGATGGGAAACCAGGGTCATTCCGGCCCCGGATGCCGCAACATCAAGGACTGGATCACCGCCGGGGTCATCGGCAAGGTCGAGCTACTGGAATGCTGGACCAACCGCCCGATCTGGCCCCAGGGCATAACCACCAGGCCGCCCAAGGAACCGGTTCCCGATTACCTGGACTGGGACCTCTGGATTGGACCCGCAGCCTTGCGGGATTACAACCGCGCCTACCATCCCCAGAGCTGGAGAGCGTACAAGGATTTCGGCACCGGAGCACTGGGCGATATGGCATGCCATATTCTGGATCCCGGCTATTTTTCACTCGACCTCAAATATCCTGACAGCGTCGAAGGATGCACCTCCAGGGATATCGGGGTTGTGGAAGGCGGCAAATGGGGAGGACCGGTTGAAAACAATGAAACCTACCCCAGATCTTCCCTGATCACCTATAAGTTTCCGGCCCGCGGAGAACATCCACCCTGCACCGTCAAATGGTACGATGGGGGACTGGCCCCCACCAGGCCTGAATTGATGCACCCGAATGATGATTTGCCAACCAGTGGAAGCATCTTCCATGGTGAAAAAGGGATCATTATCTGCAACGAATACGGTGTAAATCCGAGGGTTTACCCGATGGAAGCGGCTGAAGCCACCAAATCAGCACCCCAGACGGTCGAAAGAATCGAAGGCGGCGCAGACGGACACGAGACCAATTGGCTGGAAGCCTGCAAGGGCGGCAAACCTGCCTCCTCCAACTTTGATTATTCCGGTCCTCTGACCGAAATGGTCCTGATGGGCAACCTGGCCACTGTATTACCGAGGCAGAAACTTCTTTGGGACGGCCCCAACTACAGGTACACCAATATCCAGGAAGCCAATGACTGGATCAATCCTCCCTACCGTGAGGGCTGGAGTCTGTAGTGCTGCCGGATAATTTTGAATAACCGAAGAATCCTGTGAGCTCAATCGCAGGTAAAACCTGAAAGAGGCGACGGCTGGTCCGCCGCCTCTTTTTTTTACAAGGGACAGAGGACTTTTCTGTTGGCCCGACACGCTACACGCTACAGACGCTACAGGGGACAGAGGACTTTCCCCCTACCCTGCATTGAAATCCATCCCTGCACCCCGGATGAGGCATATTGTCAGGAAAAGTGGGGCACAAAAAGACACCTGGACATGGAAATAATGCGGGGGAGAGCGGAAAAACAGATCAGGCACCCATTATGGCGAACATGGGGATCTTAACGCCTGAGACACCTCGTTATCCCTGTTGGCCCGACAGGAGTGCTAACCATGGGAATCCAGGAATTCATTCCCAAGGGTTTCAATCTCTCTGGCCCTCAAAAGGGCCACTGTTTTCTCAGGATCATCGGTACGCATTACGACAATTTCCCTGTTAACACAAGCAAATGCATACATGTATTCGATACTGATACCTTCCTCGGCCAATACCTTGAGGGCGGAGCCCAGCCCACCGGACAAATCAGCTGCTGCGATCATAAACACATCATTGAGATGAACAGTAAACATATTCTCCTTCAGAACCGTCGCCGCCTTCTCCGGATTCCTGACTATCAGCCTCAGGATCCCGAAGTCTGATGTGTCTGACACACTAAGGGCCCTGATTATGATCTTCGCCTCTCCAAGGGTCTTGAACACCTCATGAAGTCGCCCAGAACGATTCTCTATGAATATGGATAGCTGCTTTACTATCATTTCCTTCAGCCTTTCCCGCTGCTTTCCCGCCTGTCAATTACCCTTACAGCCTTGCCCCCGGTCTCCGGGAGGGCCCCGGCTTCAACCAGCTTGATTACCGGGGTTACCAGAACCTCATCCCGCATGTCTCTGGCTATCCTTTTGCGGAGATTATCGAGGCTGGCGTAATTATCGGCAAACCAGTCACTGCGAATTTCAACATCAATCACCATCTGGTCCAATCCGTCAATGGTTTCCAGGTGGATTACGTAATCGGAATCAACCTCGGAATACTGCATGAGAACCTTTTCAATCTGCATGGGAAACACGTTGCATCCCCTGATGATAAACATGTCGTCAGTGCGCCCGTGGATCCTGTCGAGCAGCCGGTGTGTTCTTCCGCAGGGACATTCCATGGGGAGAAAACGGGTCAGGTCCCTTGTCCTGTAGCGAATCAGGGGATTCGCCTCCCTGTTCAAGGTAGTCAACACCAGTTCCCCCATCTCTCCATCAGGAACCGGACAGAGGGTATCAGGATCAATGATCTCCGCGTAAAAAGAATCCTCCCAGATATGGAGTCCGCATTGATGCTCACACTCGAACGCCACCCCGGGCCCGCACATTTCCGATAGTCCGTAGGAGTTGAAGGCCTTCACTCCTGCATTCTCCTCAACCCTTCTCCTCTGTTCCTCGGTATGGGGTTCCGCACCGATGATCATCAGCCTCAGTTCAGTGTCCCCTGAAGGACTTAGGCCCATACTTCGCATTTCGGACACCAGGCGCATTACATAGCTCGGAATGGTGTGGATGACATTGGTGCCATAATCGAGAATCATCCTGATCTGCCGCTTGGTATTGCCCGCTCCAGCCGGAACAGTCAGTGCTCCCAGTTTCTCCGCGCCGTACTGGAACCCCAGGCCGCCGGTGAATAATCCATAGCCGCAGATATTCTGGAACACATCAGTGTTCCTGACACCTACCATGAAGAGGCTCCTGGCTATCAGGTTGGCCCAATTGTCCAGGTCTTTCCTGGTATGAAAAATGACAATAGGATTGCCGGTGGTGCCGCTTGAAGAGTGGAGCCTGACCACCTCGGCCCGGTCAACGGCGAGGAACCCGTACGGAAAATTCGCCCGCAGGTCTTCCTTGGTTGTAAAAGGGAGGTCTCTTATATCTTCAACCCTGTTGATTTTTTCAGGGGTTATTCCCAGCTGACTATACACCCGCGAATAAAAGGGAGCTTTCCCGGCCTGTCCAATCATTGTCTTCAATCTTCTTGCCTGGAGTTTCTCTATTCCGCTGTGAGGCAAAGCCTCGAGCTCTTCTTCCCAAAACACCATAAATTTAATCCTGTCCTTTATCTCCCTTGAACCAGAAAGGAGCGGAGGCAAACCAAAGCAGCATCCCGATAAGCATCAGGCTGGCGTGGGTCCCCCAGGTTATGCTCCCTCCCAGCACGAAAAAAGAGGGGACAACCGTGAGGACCAACCCTGTCAAAGAGACAACAACAAGTACGCCCTTCATGAGACTTCAACTCCTTTTCTGTTGGCCTTCTGCTCAACATAACTAAAACCCAGGTAGATGATCACCGCCGCAAACCAGGCCGGCAGGGCCTTGAAATATATTTCAAGAGGCAGAAGGAAGCTTATTCCGATCGAACCGGTCCAACTTAAAAACGCGGGAAGGCTGAACATCCCTTTCCTCCATTCAGTAAAATTCCGGAACATTCCGAGCCTGGGGAAAAGCCAGTAGTCAACCAGGATCACTGCACCCATCGGCATAAGAAGAAGCCCGTAAAGAGCGACAAAATCCATTAATTTCATCACCAGGGCCGGGAAACAGGCCGCAATGGTTGTAGCTATTCCAGTGACCAGGGTGACCTTCCACCTTTTCCAGTTGGGGGTAGCCACCTGGAAAGCAAGTCCGGCCCGGTATAGCGTCGGGTTGGCTGTTGTCCAACCGGCGATCACCACACAGACAGCTCCGGCTACACCGGCACCCATGTAGGCTATTGGACCCGGGGCAACTGTTCCCGCGGCTGCGGCGCAGAGGATGCCGGACGCAATCCATGCCACAAAATGACCAAGGAACATACCGGTGGCCGAAGCAAACCCATACTGCCACTTCTTCGCATATCTCAGGATCGTCAAATCGGACATTCCAATGTGCATGGCCAGGTTCGCGAACCAGGCGAAAAATATTACATGCCAGATCGTGAATTTCACCTGTCCTTCAACCGGGACTCCCGTCCATATCTTCTCGTTGGCAACTCTCCAGAAATCAGCCAGAGAATGGCATCCGAGTGAGGGCAAAACCGCAACGGCTGCGGCCACGAACACCAGGAACATCCATGGCGCGCATATCTTTGAAAACCTGGAAATCTTTTCAAATCCGAGAATTGCCAGCAACGTGACAATACTCCCCACCACTGCCACGATGATCACCCAGCTCAGGCTCCCGGGGTATATGTCCGACAACCCGGGCATCGGCATATTAAAGGGCAGTCCCACTGCCGTTGCGGCGACGGCTATCATTGCTCCCGCGAGGAAGCAGAACATCAACGCATTGACGATACTGTAAATGTAGGTGAGGTAGGGGCCGCAAATCTTCCGCAGGTGCCAGTAAAGGGTCAGGCGGGATCTCACGGCAATGGGCGCGCAGATAAACGCCCAGCTCAGGACCGCCAGTACATTACCTATTATCAGCCCCAGGAACAGTGCTGTGGCCGTCACTCCATGCACAACAAACAGCGGACCGAGAATGAACTCGGTCCCGGCGACATGCTCACCGGCATAAAGCCCCATGAAATTAGTGAATCCCTGGAGCTTTGATTTCTCGACGGGCTCCCTGTCGAACTCGTACATGGCATCAAGCCGGCCGGCGAGTGTGCTGCTTTTTTCGGTCATTAGTCGGTATTCATCCCATGCTTTTGTATAATTGAATTTTACCTGGTTGGCTAATAAGTATTACAGTCGGTCGCGCCTGAGTCCATATCCGGGAGCTTCTTTTATGGAGAAAAATGATTTTTTACGGTTTAAGATCAGAACCGGGCGCGTCACAATTACCAGGCAGGAATCAAAACCGCAGGCCGGGGAAAGCTGAACAATGAAAAGACTCTATTCCGAGAACTCCTATCTCGAGGAGTTCCAGGCAACAATTGAGAAATGCATACCAGGAAAGATTGGCTGGGAAATCTATTTGTCT
>CAZOGT010000014.1:0-19299 GCA_964579015.1 uncultured Acidobacteriota bacterium
TTTACATGCGGTTTCTTTCGATCAAATTTTTCCCTTGCCATTGCTCAGAGTCTCCCGTTTTGTTCTGAATAATTGCAAAATAAGATCCTGCAATCTTAAGTGAGTTTACCCTGGGCCTTTGCAATAAGCTCTTCGGCCAGGTTACCAGGTATCTTCTCGTATTTTTCAAAATGCATGGAATAGGTGGCCCTCCCCTGTGTAACTGATCTAAGCTCATTTACATACCCGAACATTTCGGACAGGGGAACGAAGGCCAGCACTTTCTGCGAAGTACCTTTGCTCTCGATTTCGGCGATCCTTCCCCTTCGGGAATTCAGATCTCCGACCACGCTTCCGGTATATTCGTCAGGGACATCCACCACTACCTTCATTACCGGCTCCAGCAAAATAGGCTTCGCTTTCTTTGCCGCATCTTTAAAGGCCATGGATCCAGCAATTTTGAAGGCTATCTCAGAAGAATCTACTTCATGAAACGACCCATCATAAAGAGTTACTTTTATATCTTCAACCGGAAATCCGGCAATGATTCCGCCTTCCATTGCTTCCTCAACGCCAGCCTTTACCGGCTCAATAAATTCGCGGGGAATCGCACCCCCGAATATCGCATTCTCAAATTCGAAACCTTCACCCGGTTCCGTCGGTTCAATCTTTATCTTGGCGTGACCAAACTGGCCCCGTCCGCCGGTCTGCCGCACAAACCTGCCTTCACCGGATGAAGGTGCGGTTATGGCTTCCTTGTATGACACCTGGGGTTTGCCCACATTGGCACCCACACCGAATTCCCGCATCAGGCGGTCAACAATAATTTCAAGGTGGAGCTCACCCATTCCAGAGATTATCGTTTCACCTGTTTCATTATCCGTGTAAACCTTGAAGGTCGGATCCTCCATAATCAGTTTACGAAGCGAAAACCCAAGTTTTTCCTGATCTTGCCGGGTTTTGGGTTCAATTGCCACGGAAATCACCGGTTCCGGAAAGTCCATGGCTTCCAGGAGAATCGGTCTGCTGCGGTCACAAATAGTATCACCTGTTCCGACATCTTTCAAACCAACGACGGCGGCAATGTCGCCGGAGTATACGGTTTTTATTTCCTCACGCTTGTCAGCGTGCATTTTGAGGAGCCTTCCGATCCGCTCATTCTTCTCTTTGGTGGAGTTATATACAGTGTCCCCGGTATTCAGGGTACCTGAATAGACCCTTATAAAGGTCAGCTGCCCCACAAACGGATCGGTCAGAATCTTGAACACCAAAGCGGCAAAGGGACCCTTGTCATCAGGCCTCCGCTCCTCGTGGCTTCCGTCGCTCTTCAATCCGACCATTGGAGGAACTTCCAGCGGAGAGGGGAGATATTCGACAACCGCATCCAGAAGAGGCTGGACCCCTTTATTCCTGAACGCGGAACCGCAAAGGCAGGGAGTGAAGGTCAGGGATACCGTGGCCCTCCTGATGGCTGCCACCAATTCTTCCGTCCCGATAACTTCATCGGAAAAAAACTTATCCATCAGGTCGTTATCTGTTTCAGCGACGGCTTCCACCATAACCTGGCGCCACTCCTGGGCCTGCTCAAGATATTCCTCAGGGACATCAATTTCATTAAACTCGGCCCCAAGCGTCTCATCCCGATAAACGAAGGCCTTCATTTTCACAAGGTCGACAACTCCCAGGAACTTTTCTTCCGAACCCAGTGGTATCTGCAGGGCGACCGGCTTGGTGTTAAGCTTTTTCACCATGGATTCCATGGCACTGAAAAAATCAGCTCCGGCCCTGTCCATCTTGTTGATAAAAGCAATTCTGGGAACCTTATATTTATCGGCCTGCCTCCAGACGGTCTCCGACTGCGGCTCAACCCCGGCTACGGCATCAAAGACGGCAACAGCTCCATCCAGGACCCTGAGGGACCTCTCCACTTCAGCGGTAAAGTCAACATGCCCGGGAGTATCAATGATGTTGACACGGAAATCCCGCCAAAAACAGGTAGTCGCAGCAGAGGTAATCGTAATGCCGCGCTCCTGCTCCTGGGCCATATAGTCCATGGAGGCGTTCCCCTGATGCACTTCACCAATCTTGTAATTAATCCCTGTGTAGTAAAGAATCCGCTCGGTGGTAGTGGTCTTTCCGGCATCAATATGAGCCATAATCCCAATATTCCGAGTTTTTTCCAGGGTCACTAATCTAGGCACTTTAATCAATCAACCTTTTCTAATTGAAATAGCTGTTCAGTAAAAATCCAAAAATGAAATGTCAGAGTTGTTTCCTGCCGACAACTCACCCGGCACGCACAAAAAACGGAGACAAAACTACCAGCGATAATGGGCGAAAGCCCTGTTGGCCTCGGCCATGCGGTGCACTTCTTCCTTCTTCCTGACGGCTCCGCCTTTATTGGCGAACGCATCCATCAGCTCACCCGCCAGCCTCTCGGCCATGGTTTTTTCGCCCCGGGACCTTGCACTGTTGACCATCCAGCGAAGCCCGAGAGAGGTCCTGCGGCGCTGGCTTACTTCAATCGGAACCTGGTAGGTGGAACCGCCTACCCTGCGCGATTTGGTTTCCATGAAAGGCTTCACATTTTCGATTGCCTGCTTGAAAACCTTGAACGGGTCTTCCCCGGTCTTTTTTTCAATGATATTCATTGCGTGATAAAAAATTCTTTCTGCTGTATTTTTCTTCCCGGCCAGCATAACCTTGTTGATCATTTTGGCAACAAGTTCATTACCGTACACAGGATCCGGCAGAATCTGCCTTTTTGGAATCTCCCTACGCCTTGGCATATATTCACTCCAGAAACAAAACAAGCTGCAGGAAAACTATCCGCAGCTTGATATGTAAAAACTTAAACAATTATCCTTTGGGCGTCTTCGCGCCATACTTGGAACGGCTGTTCCTCCGATTCTCGACACCGGCGGTATCCAGGGTCCCACGCACAACGTGGTACCTGACACCCGGCAAATCCTTTACTCTTCCGCCCCTGATCAGAACCAGGGAATGCTCCTGCAGATTATGCCCGGTTCCCGGGATATAGGTCGTAACCTCGATTCCGTTCGTCAGCCTTACACGCGCTACCTTACGCAATGCGGAATTGGGCTTCTTGGGTGTCTGCGTATACACACGGACACAGACGCCTCTTTTCTGCGGGCAGGCCTGCAGAGCCGGACTCTTGTTCTTTTTCTTTATCTGCTTTCGTCCCTTCCGGACTAACTGATTAAATGTCGGCACTCGTACTTCTCCAAAAAATTAGATTAAAAAGATGCAATAAACAGTCGTGCGAAAATCACCCTTAAAAACAAGCGGTCTAAAATGCTAGCTCGGAGGCATGATGAATGTCAAGTAGTGTTCTACCGTTACCGGCAGAATTTCTCCTTCAAAACAAAAACGCTCGTTTCCTGCCAGTCGATTCTGGTCTGCATACCGCTTTAGTATCTCCCCGCGCAGTTGCAGGAGGCTCACTAAAATATTAGGATGTGCTTTTATACCAGATTTTTTTCATAAATGCAAAGTTTTATCTATGTTTCAGACTTATCTCTTTATATATTCAATACTCTATTTTTTCCTGCTTGTGCTATACCTGCCGGCTGTATTATTTCAGGCTCTGTTCCGCGGGAAAAAAACGCGGATACTTGACCGGATCAGACCAGGCCTGAAGGTTGATGAATCGAGCGGGAAAGGAAAGAAAATCTGGATTCATGCCGTATCTGTGGGAGAAGTAAATGCCGCGCTCGCCCTGATCAGGAAACTCCGGCAGAATAATTACATCATCTTCCTTTCAACAACCACGGTAACGGGCCGGCAGGTTGCCCTATCATCCCTCGGAGATACTGCTTCAATCTTCTACTTTCCGCTTGATTTCAAGATCATATGCAGGGCCTTTCTCCGCAGAATCAGACCCGACGCCATCGCCCTCATGGAAACCGAAATCTGGCCTAACTTTCTGGAGACGGCCAGACAGAGCAACGTACCGGTCATCTTTATCAACGGTAGAATTTCAGACCATTCCTATAAAAACTATCTGCGCATTTCAGCAGTGCTCAGGCCGGTCTTCAAAAGAATAGACCTGATGTGCATGCAGTCAAAGGTTGACGCCGACCGAATCATGCGGATCGGGGCCCCGGCGGAGATCATCAGGATAACCGGAAACATGAAATTTGATTACAGCCTGGAGGTGCCCGAGGATAAGCGGCTGCTCCAGGATCAGGTCGGCTCAATGCTCCGCAGGGGCCCGGGGTCCCAGATCTGGGTATGCGGAAGCACCAAGCCTGATGAAGAGGAGCTTATTTCAGCAATCTACGGGAACCTGAGAAAATCTTTCCCTTCCCTTTCCCTGCTTATCGCTCCGCGCCACCCTCACAGGGGAGAGGAAGTGGCAGGCATCTTCAGGAAAAAGGGCTTCTCAACCCTGCAGCGGTCATTGATGCAGAACAAAAGAGAAAACCCGGGGAATAAATGCGAGGTTATAGTCCTTGATACTGTCGGGGAGCTTGCCTACCTGTACCGGATTGCCGATCTGGTGTTCATGGGCGGCAGCCTGGTTCCCACAGGAGGACAGAATGTGATTGAGCCTGCCTTTTTTGGAAAGCCGATTATTTTCGGCCCGAGCATGACCAATTTCAGGGAGATAGCCGAAATCTTCAAGGCCAGGAGGGCCGCCGTGCAGGTGAGGTCCCCACGTGACCTGGAAAAACAGATGCATCTTCTGCTGCCTGACGAAACCGAACGCGCCCTTCTGGGCCGCAACGCCCTTCAGGTACTTGAAGACAACCGGGGCGCAGTAGAAAGAAACCTGGAAGTTATAAAAAGAATAGTCGATAACTGATATATTGTTGTCAATTCTTTCGGCATGGCATTAAACAGGGTAAGGCATCAATGATCAGATCGATATTAGCCGCTGTCTACAGCTGCATAGTGAGGCTGAGGCTCAGCCTTTACGCCTCGGGACTTAAAAAGACCGGAAAACTGGACACCCCGGTGATAAGCATCGGAAATATCACGCTGGGGGGAACCGGGAAAACACCCTTCACCATCTACATCTGCCGGCTTCTTCAGGGTGAAGGATTCAGGCCTGCCGTTCTCAGCCGGGGATACCGGGGAACGGCCGAAAAAAGAAACCTGCTGGTCAGTAACGGAAAAGAAGCCTTCTGTTCCGCGGAAGAGAGTGGAGACGAGCCCCGCCTGATGGCCGACAGCCTTCCGGGTGTCCCTGTAGCAGTGGGAGGAAGGAGGCAGGATTCCGCCCGTCTCTGCCTGGCCGACCCTTCCCTTGATCCTGATCTGTTCATCCTGGATGACGGGTTCCAGCATATTCAGTTGCAAAGGGACATCAATATTGTCCTGGTTGATGCCACCAGCCCCTTTGGGGGCGAACGTGTAATACCGGACGGGATACTTAGAGAACCTTTATCCTCCCTGAAGAGAGCCGATGCCTTTGTGGTTACCAGGGCACACCTGGCCGAAGAGGCCCTGGAGAGTATCTCCGCCCGCCTCAAGGAATACAAACCCTCAGCCCCTGTCTTTTTCTTCAGCCACCGGTTAGCTGATTTCAGGATAGTCAGGAAAACGGCAGGCGGAAGCGACAATGCGGAAAAGCCGGGACATGAACCGCCGGGGAGCAGGGCATTTGTCCTGGCAGCCATCGGCAATCCCCTGCAGTTCATCAAAGACCTGGAAAACCTGGGGCTTCAGATTTCAGGACGGGTGCTGATGCGGGACCACCATCCTTTTTCTCAGCATGAACTAAACCTGATAATGGAAGAATTTCGGGAATCTGGAGCTGAGTTCATCATCACGACCGAAAAGGACGCAATCAGGCTGAAAAACCTTGACTTGCAGGGAATGCCTCTATACTCGGTAGGATTGGAAATCTACAGCAGTGAAGAAGCCAGATTCAGGGAGTGGGTTCTCCCGCTCCTTCCAGCCCCGGCCTCCCGGTGACAGAGGCCCTTGACCTGGCAGCCGGACCTGTGGCAATCTCATCCAATCAATGGCAAAGCACCCCTTGAATCCCGAAAAAATCCTGGTCCGGGGCACCAACTGGATCGGTGACACGGTCATGTCCCTGGCAGCTGTCAGGGAACTGAGAAGGCTCTATCCCGAATCCCACCTGGCCGTCTATGTTAAGGAATGGGTATCCGGGGTCCTCCGCGAGCAGGGACTGGTGGATGAAATCATAACCTTCGGCAACCAGGAATCAGGATTTGAAAACAGGAGACGTCTTAAAGATTTCGACGCTGCGGTGCTGTTCCAGAATGCCTTCCGGGCGGCTTTACTGACCAAAGCCGCAGGTATCCCTGAAAGGATAGGTTACGCTACTGACGGGCGCTCATTCCTTCTCACCAGGCGTGCCAGACCGAGAATAAAAGAAAGAGGATTGCACCAGGTCTATTACTACCTGGACCTCCTTTACCAGACCGGGCTTTCCGACACCGACTACCTGAACAGTCCGGATTTCAGGCCAGATATCAGTATCAGGCCCACTATTTCCGGTTTAAGGAAAGCCGGTGAGTTGCTGAAGAAGGAAGGCGTAGAGGAAGGATCCCGCCCCCTGGTCGGAATCAATCCCGGGGCATATTTCGGGCCTGCAAAACGATGGACCACGGAACGCTATGGGCTCCTTGCCGATCAGCTTCGATCCCGCCGCAACGCAGTCATCCTGGTATTCGGGTCACCAGATGAAATCCCGATTGCTGAAGAAATGGCCTCCTTCATGAAGGAAAAGCCGGTGAACCTTGCGGGGAAAACCGACCTGGAAACCTGCATAGCCCTGATTTCGCTTTCCCGGGTCTTTATCACCAATGATTCCGGGCCGATGCACCTGGCCGCAGCCCTGAATGTCCCCCAGACGGCGATTTTCGGGTCAACTGACGACAATGCCACTGGTCCGTTCAGCAACAGGGCCACGGTTATCCACAAACATGTTGAATGCAGCCCCTGCCTGCTCCGGGAATGCCCCATAGACCTGCGCTGCTTCACTTCAATACAGGTCCGGGAGGTCCTGGAAGCCGTGGAAGCCAGGATGTCACAGGATTAGCACGCATCTCTCAACAGCCTGCTGCTGCGCTACGAAAACCGGTGAGAAATGCGGGCTCAGCGTGCTGATCAGTCCCGGGTTGAACTTTGGAAGGTCATCCGCTCGTCACTTTGCAGGCCGATGAAGGGCTGATCCGGAAGCCTCATCCAGCAACCATTCCAGAGTCCCGTGAACAGGGATTACATGTGCCGCCGGGAAATCAAAAAAACCTTCCTTTTTTTCCAGAATGGAAGCTACGATTTCAGCCTTGCCGCTACCCGCGGCCAGAAAGCTTACCCGGCGGGCGTTGTTGATCACCGGCAGGGTAAGCGTAATTCTCTCCTGGCCGGTTACAGGATGCCGGGCAACGGCACACAAGGTGGAAGGGTCAGGCTGCATTTTGAATCCAGGAAAAATTGAAGCCGTGTGCCCGTCGGTGCCCAGACCGAGCAGAATCCAGTCAAAACCCGGAAGGCCCTGCCCGGTGGCGGGAACAGTTTTAATGATCTCTTCGGAATAGCGGACCGCCTCCCCGCCAGGCGGCTCCTCGCCTCTGATCCGGTGGATATTCTCGCCGGGTATACTGATCCTGTCCAGAAGTTCCTTCCTGGTCATCAGGTAGTTGCTATCAACGTGATCAGGCGGAACGCATCTTTCATCTCCCCAGAAAAAGTGGACATGGCTCCATGCAATCTTCCTGCGGGCCAGGAGGCGGAAGAACAATGCCGGGGTGGATCCTCCGGAAAGGGCTACTGCCAGATTCCTGTTCCAGGAAAAGGCCCGTGAAACAGCTTGCTCGAATTCATCGGCCGCAGCTGCGGCCAGATGTTTCTCATCTTTAAAAATCCGGATTCCCGGGGTCCTGGCTTCATTCATCACAGTTCACAAAAATCTCCCTCCTGAATGAGATTGCCGCACGGGCACCGCCAGGTCTCTTTACGATTCAAGAACAGGTCCTGGCCCTCTTCAGGCCCCCAGGTCCCGGCAGGGTAACCGTAAAGGCTGATATCGGAATCATTCTTCCAGGCATCCAATATCGGGGTTATGAAAGCCCAGCAGGCTTCCACGGCATCGGCCCTCGAATAGAGAGTGGCGTCGCCAATCAGGCAATCAAGGAGCAGCCTTTCGTAAGCATCCGCCAGTTCGGACCTTCCGAGATCCGAATAATGGAAATCCATGCCTACGGTCTTGATCTGGAAACCCGTGCCGGGCAGCTTCATGCCGAAATTCAGCAAAATCCCTTCATCCGGCTGGATCCTGATGACGAGTTTGTTCTCGGAACGGTAATCCCTTGTAAAAATCGAGTGCGGAGTTTTCTTGAAATGAATGACCACTTCGGTCACTCTTGCCGGCATCCGTTTACCGGTCCGGATATAGAACGGGACTCCTCCCCAGCGCCAGCTGTCAATGAAAAACCGCAAGGCCACGTAGGTTTCAGTGCGGGACTCGGCTTGAATTCCTTTTTCTTCACGGTATCCTGCGACCCTCTTCCCATTTATCTTTGAAGCCGTGTACTGGCCCCTGACTACTTCTTTACTGATATTCTGCGGCATCAGTGGACGAATCGACTGGAACAGCTTGACCTTCTCGTTCCTGACGGCGGTGTCTTCGAACCGGGATGGCGGCTCCATGGCCACTACGGCGGCGATCTGCATCAGGTGGTTCTGTACCATGTCCCTGAGGGCCCCGTATCCGTCGTAGTATCCGCCCCTGTTTTCTACCCCGAGGAACTCCGCAGAGGTTATCTCAACGTGATGTATATAGTTACTGTTCCATAAAGGCTCAAAAATGCCATTGGCAAAACGAAAAGCCAGGATGTTCTGGACGGTTTCCTTGCCCAGGTAATGGTCGATCCTGAAAACCTGATCTTCGGTAAAAACAGCGTTAATGGTCCGGTTAAGATTAATTGCCGAATCCAGGTCAGTGCCGAAAGGCTTCTCAACAACAAGGCGCTTCCATCCCAGGCCCTGCCCCTGAACCTGCAGGCCATGTTCACCCAGATTTTCTGCAATCGGACCGTAGACATCAGGAGATGTGGAAAGGTAGTAAACGTAATTGCCGCTGGAGTTGGTTTTCTTATCGAGCTCAACCAGTCTCTCTTTGAGTTTTTCATAATCACCCTGGATCGCGGCATTCATGGGAAGGTAATGGATTCTTTCCAGGAAGCCTTCGAGGCTTTCCTGATCAGCATCCTTGCCGCCGCTGAACTCAAAAAGATCATCACTTAATTTCTCCCTGAAGCTTTCATCACTGAAAGAGGTCCTTCCGAGTCCGAGGATGGCGAATTCATCCGGGAGTTGACCCTGCAGATAAAGGCTGAACATCGAAGGGATGAGCTTACGCTTTGTCAGGTCACCGGAAGCGCCAAAAATCACCAGTATGAACCTGTCGGGTTTTTCCATTATTACATTCCCTGTTTTTTAATTATCGCTTTTAGCAGGTTATCATAGGAATCAATAAAGGACTGCACGCCGTCTTCCTGAAGCTTTTCCGTGATTTCCGATAGGCTGATCCCGGAATCCTCAAGCTCCGCCAGCAGGCTTTCCGCCTCCGCGACTCCCCTGGTGATGGTTTCTCTGACGGTTCCGTGATCCAGGTAGGAATTCAGCGTTGAGGGAGGAAGGGTATTTACGGTATTTTCTCCGATTAATTCATCCACGTAGAGGGTGTCCGGGTAATCAGGATTCTTGGTCCCGGTGCTGGCCCAGAGGACTCGCTGAACTCCGGCACCCGCCACGGAGAGCTCATCCCATCTGCTCCCTGAAAACACCTGCTGGAAAATCCGGTAGACATTTTTGGCATTGGCAATCGATATCCTGCCCTGCAAATCCTGCCTGCCGGCCGCTGCCAGCACCTTGTCCAGCGCAGCATCCACCCGGCTGACAAAAAACGAAGCCACTGATGCCGTACCTCGAACGTCTCCGCCCCTTTCCCGCAGCAGTTCAAGACCGCTGATGTATGCTTCTGATACCTCGAGGTAATGCTTTTCACTGAACATCAAAGTGGCATTGACGTTGATGCCTGACCCAATCAGCTCCCTGATCGCCGGAATACCAGCCCGGGTGGCAGGAACCTTTATCATGATATTGGGACGGCCCAGCCCGGCAAACAGCCTCTTTCCTTCTTCAACCGTCCCCGGGGTGTCATAAGCCAGTTCAGGATTGACCTCAATGCTGACATAGCCATCCGCCCCGCTGCTGGATTCATACAGGGAAAGGAAAAGCTCCGCCGCATCACCTACATCCTCAAACGACAATGTCTCATATATCTGGTCGACCGGAGCCTTCTCCCTGGTCATCCTGAAAATCAGTTCGTCATAGTCGCTGCTCCCGGTAATGGCCTTCTCGAAAATGGTGGGATTGGAAGTGACGCCCCGAACCCCGAGTTCAATCAGTTTCCGGAGTTCACCTTCCCGGATCAGAGACCTCTGGATGTAATCAAACCAGATTGACTGTCCGAGTTCAGATAAAGCATGTAATTTCGTCATGACCTGCTCCTTGACTGGCTGCTTGATTAAATTTTAAGGCGGAATGCCCGGCGGTACTTAGAAAGCCCCCGGAAAACCCGGGCGACGTCCCGAGGACATTTAAAGCTGATATTCTATATGTAATCCGCAGATAATTGTCTTAAATCAATTATCGCACCCCCTCATGTCATTTATGGATTTCCGTGCCCGGAGGGTGCGGGAGCTTCCTGCAGGCTGATCGTTCATCACTTTCTTCCCGGCGCTGATAAATGGAGAAACTCCTGTTCTCTATTCCCAATGAATAATGCTGGAGAATAATGTAAAATCAGGCACTGGAGAAAAGTATTTGACCAAAAGAAACCATGAAATAATCGACTCTTTCCCCGGGATCTCGATTGCCGTACTGGGTGACTTCATGCTTGACGAATTTGTGATGGGAGAAATCTCCCGGGTATCCCGGGAAGCCCCGGTCCTGATTCTCAGGTATGTTGACTCCCAGTTCTGCCCCGGGGGAGCAGCCAATACGGTTGCCAATGCCGCGGCCCTTGGCGCCTCGGTTTTCCCGGTTGGCCTGATCGGGGAAGATGAATGGGCATCCCGTCTCATCTCCCTCTGGCCTGCAAATGTGTCCCGCCAGGGTGTTATCCAGGACAACCGCGTAAGGACCACCAAGAAGGCCCGTATCCTGGCAGGAGCTTTCCATTCCACGCGGCAGCAGGTGGTAAGAATGGACTACGAGCATGAACTGGTGCTCACCGGTGAACAGGAGGAAGAGATTATCAGCCGGCTTAAGGCGGTTCTTCCGATGGTGCAGGCCCTGGTTATCTCCGATTACAGCCTGGGCAACCTGAACCGGAGGACCAGGGGCGCAGCCATCAAACTGGCCGGAGAGTTCAGCATCCCGGTGGTTGTGGATTCCAGGGACAATTCAGGATGTTACCCGGGGGCAACCGCGGTGACCCCCAACATCTCGGAAGTTGAAGCCGCCCTGGGGAAGCATATTGGTTCCGACCTGGAAAAAATCAGGCTGGCCTGCGCTCCGTTTCTGGAACAATGGCAGGTTGAGAGCCTGGTGGTCACCATGGGAAAACTTGGGCTGGCCCTGTTTGAGAAATCCGAATTTACCCACATACCCGCCTGGGGCAAGGAAGCGGCGGTGGATGTGTCAGGGGCGGGAGACACCGTGGTGTCAACCTTCACCTGTGCCCTGGCTGCAGGGGCAGATAAACTGGAGGCCGCATTACTGGCCAACACCGCAGGAGGGCTGGTTGTCATGAAAAAGGGGACGGCAACGGTTTCCCCCCGGGAATTGAAAATAATTCTCAGGGATTAATCCCCCCCTTTCCCTCTCGCGTCTCCCTGACTATTATTGTCCTAACGAAAGGAAGCGGACCATGAAGATATCCCAGACCAGGCGTCAATGGCTCAAAACCACGGGAATGGCCGGGGCAGCCGGATTGCTGGGCTCGACGGGCGCGGATGCATCCGCATCTGAGGCCCCGGACTATGCCCATCCGGGAACCGGGTGGAAAACGCTGTTCGGAGACCTGCATAACCACTCATCCTACGGCTATGCCCAGGGGAGCCTTAAAAGAGTATTTGACATTGCCAGGACCCACCTCGATTTCTGTGCCCTTACCCCACACGGGTTCTGGAATGACATTTCAACGTACGAAAATGGAATCGAGAAAAAATGGCTGGACGGGTTCGAAGTGACCAGGCAGGGATGGCCTGAATTCATCAGGATGGTTGAAAGATACCACCAGGAAGGTAAATTCGTAGTTATTCCGGGCTTTGAATGGCACTCAACCAGCCTTGGAGACTACCACATCCTCTTTCCGGACTCTGATTCAGCAGAGTATGCAAGGTATCAGAAACTGGAAGAATTCCAGGAATTCGCAAGGCGCAAGGGGGCGATCATGATCCCGCACCACCCTGCAAACCGCCTTGGGCACCGGGGAACGGATTTCCGGTTCCGGGCTCCGGATGTGTCCCCGGTCCTGGAGATATTCTCAGAGTGGGGAAATGCCGAACATGACCGGGCGCCGTCCCCTTACATTCGCCACACCGAAGGAGGGAGGTGGACCCGTAACACCATGCAGTACCTGCTGGCGCAGGGATACAGGTTCGGGGTAGTGGCAAGCACTGACGACCACCTCGGGTTTCCGGGCGCTTACCGGGAAGGACTGGCCGCAGTCAAAGCCATGGACCTTTCCCGGAAATCCATTTTCGAAGCAATCCGGGCCAGGAGGACCTATGCGGTAAGCGGAGACAGGATTCTGCTGGACTTCAGCTGCAATGGAGAGATGATGGGCCGGGAACTCGACTTCTCTCCTGAACGAGACTTTTCCATGTCAGTCGAGGGTTGGGACCAGCTGGACAGGGTGGAGTTACTGAAGAACAACCGGGTAATCAAGAGAGATTTCCCCATGGATCGGATTCCTGGTTCCGGGAGCTGGAACAACCCTGTTGTCACCCGTTTCGAATACGGATGGGGGCCCTGGCCTGCCCTGGACATGACCAGGGTTTGTGACTGGATTTTCACCATCAGGATTGAGAATGGCAGGCTTGAATCCTTTCAGCCCTGCTTCCAGTCCGGCCCGCTGGAGGAAGGCCGTCTTGACCAGGTGCTGTCCCATGACCAACAACACATAAAGCTCAAATCATTTACCGCCCTGCGCCAGCAGTTTGAAGACTACTCCACCAAGGCGGTGGCGATGAAAATCAGAGGCGGGCCGGAGACCAGGATTACGGTCCAGATGGAATCACCGACCCGGGTTTCCCTTACCCGGAGCTTCAGCGAACTGGCTGAAAGCAACGAAATGCTCTTTACCGGCGACTTCCCAAAGGAGTCGGCCATGCTGCACCGCCTTGTCTTCCAGGAAAACTTAAAGTCTGATTTCACCTTCACGGACAGGGACAGCGGAAAACAGGCTGACTGGTACTATCTGAGAGCGGTACAGGCCAATGAACAGTATGCCTGGTCCAGCCCAATCTGGGTTGAGGCTTTGTAAATGACAGGGAACTGCGTCCTTTCCGGGGTGATATGATCAGCTATGCGGAAAAAATGTTACAGCGAAAGTGAAATCCGGAAAATTATCAGGCAAGAGCATGAGGCCCGCAAATCCGTAGTCTTTACCAACGGATGCTTTGACCTCCTGCATGTCGGGCATATCAGGTATCTGCAGGCGGCAAAACTGGAAGGAGATATCCTGTTAACCGCAGTCAACAGCGATAAGTCGGTACGAGCACTGAAGGGCCCGGAAAGGCCCCTCATGCCGGAAGGGGAACGGGTTGAAATCCTGGCTGCGCTGGAATGCACGGACCTGATAATGATTTTTGATGACCATACGGTCGACCGGCTGCTGCGGGAACTCCGTCCCGACGTCCATGCCAAGGGAACGGATTACACCCCCGAATCAGTACCGGAAAGGGATACGGTACTCAGTTATGGAGGCAGGATAGCCATTGTCGGTGACCCTAAAAACCACTCCACCAGGAACTTCCTTTCTTCCATCAGGTCCGGGGAACCGGGAGCCGGGAAGTGAGCATCCCACATGTACGGGAATCCACACCTTCACCTGAAAGTTTACCGGTTCCGTTTCCCTCCCAGGAAGAATAAAAAAAAGAAGTTACAATGAACAGATCAATGCGCCGGCACCCTGAAAGAATCCTGATAATCAGATTTGGCTCCCTCGGGGACATTATGCACGGGCTGCCTGCCCAGCAGGAACTGCACCGGAAGTATCCCGGTGCTGAAATTCACTGGCTCGCCGAAAAGCCATACCGTGAAATCCTGGAGACTGTCCCCCATATCAGCAGGGTGTGGACCGCAAACTTGAAAAAATGGAGGAAACAGCTCAACGGAATCCGGCTCTTCACCAGCCTGGTCAGGCAGCTCAGGGCCGAGAAATTCGACCTGGTATATGATTTCCAGGGACTGCTGAAGTCCGCGGTCACGGCCAGGCTGGCCGGAGGGGCGGACACGATAGGATTTGACAAGCCGCTGCTGAGGGAAAAGACAGCCCGGTTTTTCTACAGCCGGTCCACTGAGCTGGAACCAGGCGAACGCCACCAGGTGGAGTGTGCCCTCGACCTGGTTTCACCGCCCCGTTTCAGGGGGGCGGCTTCGGCCAAAATTGATTTCCAGTACCCCCCGGAATGCACTGAATACGTGGATAAACAGCTTTCCGGGATTGGAATTGATGAGGATCCGGTTCTGCTTAATCCCGGAGCGGCGTGGGAGACAAAAAGATGGGACATAGAAAGATTCGTGAAGCTGGGAGAAATGCTTGACCGGGAGGGATACCCGGTCATCTATACAGTCGGCCCGGGGGAAGAGGCGCTTCTGGAAAGAGTTCGTGATCTGTCACGGGTTCCGGTTTTATCCTTCCCTACTTCGATACTCCAGCTTTCGGCCCTTTGCTCCCGTTCCCGGCTGATGGTGGCAGGAGATACCGGCCCGCTTCACCTGGCAGTGGCTTCAGGAGCTCCCACGGTTGCCATACTTGGCCCGGCCCACGCCTGGAGAACCGGCCCCTTCAACCCGATGGATGAAACCGTCCAGCACGAACGCCCCTGCCCCCGCCCCTACAGCCGGACCTGTGAAAATCACTTCTGCATGGATATCCCTGTTGAAAAGGTTTTTGAGGCAGTGATGAGAAGGATTGGCAAGGGAGTCGGGGCTTAACGGGGCGTAGTGGACCTGGTGGACTGGGTGGACTTAGTGGACTTAGTGGACAAGGGAGAGGCTGTTAATAAACATCATAAGAGAAAGACCGGGAAATTCCCATGCGGTCCCGGTACCTGCATAAAGCCTTTTCCGATATAATCCCTGTGTGCCTGACAGAAAGAAAAGAACATCCAGTCTCATCCAGCGTATCCGGGTCCCGGTTGGCTTCCTTTTTGGGGTGGTTTTCCTGGTAATTGCCCAGCCGGCCTTGAATTTACTGGTACCAGGTTTGATTATCGGATTTTGCGGGCTGATGACCCGCGCCTGGGCGGCAGGCCACCTGCGCAAGCACCAGGAATTGACGGTTTCAGGGCCCTACCGCTGGACCCGGAACCCCCTCTATCTCGGCTCCCTGATCATGGGCTCCGGCCTCTGTATAGCCTCTGGAATTTACTGGCTCATCCTGGTTTTTATTCCCCTGTTCCTGGTCCTCTATCTTCCAGTCATGAAAAAAGAGGAACTGGAGCTGAGCCAGTCGTCAGGAGGTGATTACCTGGCATACAGGAGCCGGGTTCCCCTTCTTTTTCCTGCATTCCCGTCAAGGATCCCCAAAAGAAAAATCAGTTTTTCCTGGAGCTGGTTCAGGTTCAACCGGGAATACAATGCTGTAATTGGATTCCTGATCATCACTATTTACCTGGCAATCCGGGTTTACTGGCCCTGAGCAGTTACGGGTCACACAGTAGCGAGTAACAGGCAATCGTGGCCGGAAACTTCTAGTTTTCCGCTCCCGAAGGGAGCCGGTGTGGCGGGTAACTGGAAAATTCAGGTACAACAGATGCCGCTGTCGCGGCATAGGGTCCGAGGATCGGACCCGTCATGACTGAAGCCGCCGATTCCAGCCGTAAACATGGTTTCTCCTCAGGATGCTTTCTCGCGCAATCTCCCGTTAATATATTTGTGGAGAACACTGGAGATAAGGGTTTGATAAGGCAAGCCCTCCTCCACCGCTTTCTTCTTAATTATGGTCAGGTCCCGCTCGGTCATCCTGATATTAACGCGTCTGTCTTTTCGCAGGGTTACCCTGGCTTCTTCCTGGAGCCTCCTGGCCTCAGTCTTGAAATCCGGAATGCTTTCCCATTCGTCATTCTCGACAGACTTCAATATATCTTTTTCTTCTTTGTTTAATCTCATTTTGAACTGCCTCCCAGGTATATTCGGGTCATCTTCCGACTTGGAATAATCGTCGTAAGAAAAATGGAGTCGTTGTCTTCGGCAAAAGGAACCAGGCAGGCATAGTTTTCAACATTTACTATAAATATCCGCTGCCCTGGATATTTTTTCTGATTGGGATGCTGTACTATGTCGAGCAGATCTCCCTGGGAAATATGAAAAACAATTTCTTCAAAAGAGACACCTCGATCATTCTTCAGTTGCTCATTCTTCTCATCATTCCAGTCAAATGATTTCACTTGTAAAAAATATCACATTGTGTGCATTATGGCAACGATTATTTTATGGCTAGATCATCATGCTCCCGGCGTGAGCCACTATGCCTAATTTCATTACCGGAGACGGCGGCTCCAGCGGCAATCACCAAAAATCCCGCCAGAAAATTCCCACTTTGCCCCTCATCCTTCTATAATGAGGACAGATCAGGCAGAAGGGGTGATCGCCCCCCGGGTTATTCCGGGGGGAGGAAAGTCCGAACACCGCAGGGCAGCGTGCTTCCTAACGGGAAGGGGGGGAGACCCCACGGAAAGTGCCACAGAAAATATACCGCCCGGAAGGGTAAGGGTGAAATGGCGGGGTAAGAGCCCACCGCTTTCCTGGCGACAGGAAAGGCATGGTAAACCCCACGTGGTGCAAGACCAAATAGGCTCCCGAAGAATCGGCCCGGTTCGTGCACTCCCGGAGTGCTAAAGGAGCGGGTAGGTCGCTTGAGAAACGGGGCGACCCGTTTCCTAGATGAATGATCACCGCCCCTCGCAAGAGGGGGTACAGGATTCGGCTTATACTTCTGCCTGATCTGCAATACGCGAGATGCGGGAAGGTTCCGCACTCCCGCCCTATTTAAAACAACCCTCCTCAACAGGGGTCTGACAGATGAAAAAGAATACCGGTCCTTTATCCGAATCTCCCATTCCCATGCACTTAACATGCATCCCGCATGCCTTCAACCGCCGAGAATTCGGGGTTGCCGTGGCTGGGGCCGCACTGGCTGCGGGCAAAGGCGAAGCAACCGCCGCGGGCAGTGTGAACCCGTCCGGAAGCATCACTGATGTCCCTGGAATCAAGGTTGGTCACTATACTGACACCCGCCGGCCCACTGGATGTACAGTCGTGCTGACCGGGGATGGCGCGGTATGCGGGGTGGATGTGCGAGGATCAGCTCCCGGAACCAGGGAGACGGCGCTTCTGGACCCGGTGAATACCGTGCAGAAGGTTCACGGAATAGTCTTGTCAGGAGGAAGCGCTTACGGGCTTGACACCGCAGGCGGGGTGATGCAGTACCTGGAAGAAAGGGATATCGGATTTCCGGTGGGCGGGGGTGTTGTCCCGATAGTTCCGGCGGCAATCCTTTATGACCTCGGTGTCGGGGATTTCAGGATCCGCCCGGACCGGGAGTCTGGCTACAGGGCCTGCCAGGCTGCTTCGGAGGGCCCGGTAGCGGAGGGCAATTACGGGGCCGGGGCCGGGGCCACGGTCGGCAAAATGTTCGGCGCGAAGTCTGCCATGAAGTCCGGGATCGGAACCGCATCCTATACGATTGAGGATATAGTTGTGGGGGCCATCGTTGCCGTCAATGCCGTTGGTGATGTAATTGACCCATCGACCGGCAAAATCATCGCCGGGGCCCGGAACGAAAGGGGATTCATCAATTCCGCCGAGCAGATCAAGAGCCGCAAACTCACCGGGTCCGGGGCCAAAGCCGGGGAGAACACCACCATCGGAATTGTCGCCACCAACATCAAGCTGACCAAGACCGAAGCGACCAAGGTAGCCCGGATGGCCCATGACGGCCTGGCCCGCAGCATTAACCCGGTTCACCTGACCATGGACGGAGACACGATCTTCGCCCTATCCACCGGAAGGATGGAATACCCCAACCTCAGCCAGGTTGGCGCCCTGGCCGCCGAAGCCATGGCTGCAGCGGTCAATAGAGCTGTGCTGTGTGCGGAAGGGATCGAGGGATATCCAGCGGCTTCGGACTAGCAGGTAATCCTGAAAAACATCTAAGCTCTGGGTGTGAGGAATTCGATGGGGAGAACGGTTTTGAAATGAATAAAATCCTTGTCAGCGGTAAAAATCGGCATATTCCGTCGTCTGGATATGGCACAAATCAGGAAATCCGTATTTGATCCCTGTACTCCAGTTTTCCTGGCGGTGTTGTAATACTCAGCAGCCAGTTCATAATCAGCTGTTTCTATCTCCAGATCAGGAAATGCCGCAAGGTGTTTCCGAAGGAGGTAAAACTGTTTTTCAGATTTGATTCCGCTGAGAAGCTCCTGCCGCACCGGCCCGATCATCTGTACCCGAACCTCCTGAATAAGTTCTTTCAGTTCCTCGACATATTCATCAAGCCCGGGAGCCTCTCTACTGAGAGCCTGTGACCAAATGCAGGTATCAACAATTACCTTCATTTTCGGGCTCTCTGCTTCTTGTAATCGTATTCCCGCTCATATTCAATCGTATTGAAAATTTCCAGGATCTCCGACTGCTTTCTTCGCTGGATATACTCCACCAGAGCCTCGGTCACTGCGTCTTTTTTAGTGCTGTGTTTCCCCAGGCTTTTGGCTTCTTCTATGAGCGAGTCATCTATCGCCAGGTTGGTTGCCATGTGTATCTCTCCTTGAAAATCTACACATAATAGTATTGTTTTTAATGTGTAAAGTAAAGAAAAATATAACAGCACCCGCTGCTTCTACTCCGACCGGCCCCGGATCATCTTCCCGACCTGCTCCAGCGTTCTGACATCGATGTCACGGATACGGCCGGTGTAATCAGGTCCGACATTGATAGAAAAAATATTGCCATACTCTACGGCGCCAAGGTAGTCATCATAGATCTTGGAGGCCGGATGGCAAAGGTCATCATGTTTCGGCAGGGAATAGAACCAGTCGGCTCCCCCTTCATGCTCCGGAAGGATCGGATAGGTAAACT
>CAZOGT010000015.1:0-19054 GCA_964579015.1 uncultured Acidobacteriota bacterium
CGATACTTCCACGGTTCTTTCAGCCCTTGAGCTGGCCCTGGCTGAACTGGGGCACTTCACGCCTCCAGGAGCGGGAGTGGCGGCGGCGATGAAGGTGCTCCGGGCCGGCTGACTTCACCCCCCCCTGAACCCAGTTCTCTTTTCACCGGAACTCCTTCATCCCTCGAGCAGCTTTCCCGTTGCAAGCAGGGTTTCCCTGTCCGCCGGATCGATCAAACCATCCCAGAGCGGTCCGGTGTTCAGGAGAAGGTTTGCATTGACCGAATCAGCGTGTTCCAGCATCTTCATGACATATTCGGCATCCCGGTGTTCCTGGGAGTTCCTCATGTCATAGCCCCAGGCTCTCGGCTGCAGGGTATCGCAGATTTCGATGGGCTTGCCCCTATTTTTCTCCCAGGCCTCCTCCGCGACCTCTCCCCCCTGTGGCAGGGCCCTTGGGTTCCGCTCAGGGGCAACAAAGTCTTCGTCACCGTTGGCTCCCTGCTTGAAGGAAATCAGGGTATGGGGCTGAAAGGATCTGATAAGGCGGTAGGTTTCCCCGATCGGGAAGAGATCAGGCCTGGCATAATATCCCATGATCGGATCGAGCCAGATTCCGGCTAATGGATGGTACTGGGTAAGCAGTTCCTTCAACTGGGCATGGACGAAATCGATGTAGTGACGGAAATCCCCGTCCTTGCGGAACAGGTATTCCGGCTGGGCCCTGGAGTATTCAGGCCGGGCCGATGCCCATTTTACCGGACCTTTAAGGCCGGACTCCCGGGAATAAAAATAGGGGTGCTTCCAGTCAAGGGCATATGAATAGTAGAGGAACACCCCCAGTCCCCGCTGGTCGCAGGCTTCAACCAGTTCGGCGGCCAGGTCCCTTCCCGCCGGGGCTTCAAGACTGTTGAAACCGGTCTGCTCAGTCCGAAAGAGGCAGAAACTGTCATGGTGCCTGGAGGTCATGTTCACATACTTCATCCCCGCCGCGAGGGCCATGTCGGCAATCTCCCCGGCATTGAAATGATCAGCCCTGAACCGTCCCTGGAGCCTTGCGTATTCAGCTACCGGTATCTTCTCGGTCAGCTGGACCCATTCCCCCATTCCGACAATACTGTAGAGCCCAAAGTGCAGGAAGAGTCCGAACCTGGCATCCCTGAACCACCTGAGAGCAGCCTCCCTGGGATCCTCCCTGTAAATAGCTTCATAACCCCTGAGATAGTTGGGAACCCGGCTCTCTTGCAGGGCTCCAAGCCCTTTAGCGTTCCCCGCAAATGCCGACCCAGCCGCACATGTTCCGATAAAATCACGCCTGTTCATACACCTGATCCTCCTTCCAAGGCACTGTTTTTCTCAGGATACAGGGCAGGAGGAACCTGTGCAATGAGTGAGGCACCAGGAGTTTCCCCATTTTTAGCTGGTGAAAAGGATTTCAAATCGGGGTCGGGATCGGGGTCGGAATCGGTATCGAAAAAATGATGAGGTGGCCCTGAATCTTTTGGGTCCAGGCGGCCGGCTGGAGATTCGACCCCGATAGCGATAGCGACCCCGACGCCGAGATGTGATGAATCCGGATAAGAGAAAATCAAGATTGTCCCTACACCGAATATTTCGGTTGAGGATGGTTGGGTCTCCTTTTTCCTCAACCAAAAAGTTAACCCATTTTTCAGTTTGGCCATCGATTCCACTTGCAATTCTTCTTTACTGACTTTATTTCAACGACTTAGAGGTTTTCGGACCGGGTTTTTGGGGAAACTCCTGGTGAGGCAAACACCGTTCCGCAAACCGCAGGAGCTGCCCCGGAGAAGAAAGCACCCCCGGGAATCAACCGGGCAGGATATTCGCCGGGTACGATACAGGCCCCTGAAGGAGCGTTGTTCCGAGGGTCAGCCTTCGATAATGCTGTTAAGGAAGGCCTCAGGGTCAAACTCCAGCAGGTCCTCAAGCTTCTCTCCTACCCCGATGTAACGAACCGGGATATTGAGCTCCTTTACAATACTGACAAGGATTCCTCCCTTGGCGGTCCCGTCAAGCTTGGTTACAATCACTCCACTGAGGCCCGCAACCCTTGAAAAAGCCCGGGCCTGCTGCAGCCCGTTCTGTCCGGTGGTGGCATCCAGAACCAGGAACATCTCATGGGGGGCGCCCGGGACTTCCCGCCCGGCTATCCTGCACATTTTTTCGAGTTCCTGCATGAGGTTCTCCTTGTTGTGCAGCCGGCCGGCTGTATCCGCGATCAGGTAATCCGTTCCCCTTGACTTGGCGGCTGACAGGGCGTCAAAAAGAACCGCCGCCGGGTCTGCACCCCCGGACTGCTTGACAATTTCACAGCCAATCCGGCCGGCCCAGATATCTATCTGCTCAACCGCGGCAGCGCGAAAGGTGTCGGAAGCGCAGAGCAAAACGCTTTTCCCCTCCTTCTTGTAGAGGGCACCCAGCTTTCCTATGGTAGTGGTTTTACCGACGCCATTGACGCCGACTACCAGGACGACAAAGGGCTGGTCCGTTTCTTCAAAGTGCCCATCTCTTTTTATTTCCTTTGCCGGGGCCATCAGGATCTCGTGGAGCTTATCCCTGATAATCCTGCGGCACTGGCTGAGGGTGATGAACCTGCGGGACCTGGTCTCCTCCTTGATCATTTCGACAATTTCAATGGAAGTTGACACCCCTATATCAGCCCCGATAAGAATCTCTTCAATATCCTCCAGCTGATCCTCGCTTATCCTGCTTTCAGCCGTACCGCTTACCTGCTGAAGCTTCCAGGAAAGGTCATCCCTGGTTCCTTTGAGGGCTTCGCCCAGGCGAGAAAAATAGCCCTTTCCCTTCTGCTTTTCGTAGTTAAAAATACTCATACCGCGGCTAACTGTCTTCTTTTACACGGTTTTTACCCAGGACTTCGCCTGCCGCTTCGGGTATGACGGACCTGAGAGCGCCGGAAAGCTTTTCCAGCACCCGGTCGGCAACCTCCTGGTAATCATGTTCGGACAGGGTGACACCGGGGATGGTTTCAGGCGCCTCTTCCTCTCCCAGGTAGAGCCTCGGCATCGGCCGCGTCTCTGCCTGAAGGCTCCCGGAATCCAAACCCTCCAGCAGCTGCGGATCAGTAATAGTTTCCTCACAAATCGCAGAAATCACCGCCTCGGAAAGAGAGACCGGAATTCCAGGGCCTTGACCATGAGATTCCGCCTTCAGCCGTCCTTCACGGGAATCCCGGAGCAATCTGCTTACCAGCGCTACCAGGTGGCCGGTCTCAAAAGGCTTTTCCAGGCTCGCCGCGGCCTGGATATCCTTCATTTTCGCTTCATCAACCGGGCACCTGATGCTTCCCAGCAACACCAGCGGAATACCTGCGGTCAGGGGGTTCTCCTGAAGAATACCGCAAAGCTTGTATCCGTCAATACCGGGCAATCCAACATCAATAAGCGCCAGGTCCACTGGATAACGGCTTGCGTATCCAAGGGCCCCCGCTCCGTCGGACCTGCAAATCACCTGGTAATCAGGTTCCCTGAAGGCAAGGGAGACAATCCTCTGTGCAGCCTCACTGTCATCGGCAAGCAGCAACCTGTACATAATCATTACACCTTTGTCTTCAGGCAATGTCAGGGTGAGGCTATTCGCCTCCGGTCGGCTCCTGTTGATTGCTCTGGTCAGCCCGTTCACGAGCTTTCTTATAGATATCCTCTCGTCCGGTTACAGTCTCCCATATGGATTTTATCGGAGCGGTGATTGAAAATCCTTCATCTTCCCGAAGGTTTGCCCTTCTCTGGGCTGCCAGGACTTCATCGACCTCCGGAACATCCTGTTCCAGCATGATCAGGTGTTCCTTGGCCTCCAAAAAATACTCGCTGAACGGAAACTCACTGGCTATTCTTTTGTAGTAGACAGCAGCCTCCACGATCTGGCCGTTTTCCTCCAGGCTCCTTCCCAGGTTGAAGAGAGTCTCATCAAGGGTGCTGAAATCGGGATATTTTTCCAGGACTTCCTTGTACCTGTCTTCAGCTGCCCGGTAGGAATTCCGGCTGAAATAGAAATTTCCAATGGAATGGTCTCTCATGGCCATGGCTTCCTCAACTTCCCTCAGGGCTTCCCTTGCGGTCGGGGCAAGTTCGCTGTCAGGATAATTGTTGAGAAACCGCTTGATCTCAGCTGACGCTTTCCTCATGTGGGTCGGGTCCCGGTCATACGGTCCCATTAACCTGTAATTTATGGCAGCAATCTTGAGCTGGGCGTCATCCGCCATTTCGTGGGTCGGATAGAAAATCATGAAGTCCTTGTACTGGGCCTCAGCCTGCAGGAGATTCTCAATCCCCCCCTGCTCGTAAAAAGAGTCGGCAACCGCCAGGAACGAGGACGGGGTAAACTCGCTTTCCGGGTAGGTGTTTATCAGGGTCTGGAAGGCAAGTCTTGCCTTGATAAACTGGCTCTTGCTCAAGTAGTCCATCCCGTTTTCAAAAAGCTGGGTATCCGGTGCGACAGCTCCTTCCTGGAGCCCGGCACTCTTTTGTCCGCACCCCGTAAACAGGAGCAGGACAAGGATTACAGAAACTGGCCAACATATCCTTTTCATACACATCTCACAATTAAGCTTCCTATTTGCCGCATTCAATCAAACAGATTACCTATTAAACCATAATTCCGGTTCTTAATCTTTTCACTGTCAAAGAATGGAACTTAAATACCTGAATCTTTCACCCGGATCTTCCGAGTCGAATATCGCGGAACCTGCTACCAGGATATCGGCTCCGGCTTCCGATACCCGGGTTATGTTGGAGCTGTTAATGCCTCCATCAACTTCTATCAGCGCCTCCGGTCCGGCCCAGTCAAGAAGCCTCCTGGCCTTACGGATCTTCTCCAGGCTGGTATCAATGAATTCCTGTCCCCCAAAACCGGGATTGACGGACATTACCAGGATCAAATCGCACACCCCGGCGATCTCCTCCAGGAGATGGACGGGAGAATGCGGGTTCAGGGCTACACCGGCCCTGGCTCCATTCTTCCTGATCTCATTCAGGGTCCGGTCAAGATGAGGGGAAGCCTCGTACTGGATGGTTACGATATCAGCTCCGGCGTCCACGTAGCGCAGGGCCATTACGTCAGGATTGGAGATCATCAAATGAACATCCAGGGTCAGGCTGGTGGCTTTTCTTATTGCTTCCAGAACCGGGATACCGATGGTCAGGTTGGGCACAAAATGACCGTCCATAACATCTACGTGGATAATCTCGGCACCTGCTTCAGCAACCAGGTCGATCTCTCTGGCGAGGCTGGTAAAATCCGCAGATAGAATTGAAGGGGCCAGTTTTGCTTTCACCATTTACCTTGCAACCTCCAAATCAATAGCCAGATCCGGTCCAAGGCGGTAGCCCGGCTGGGGAAACTGCCTGACTATCGAACCATTGGCAACCCCTTCAAACCTTCGGTAGCTGATCTGGTCAACATCGAAACCATTATCTCTCAACAAACGGAGGGTAGCGGACAAATTCATACCCACCAGGTCGGGCATTATGTAATCCCGCGATTTGCTCCTTGTCACCAGGACATCAATGCTGTCACTGACGCTTTCGTCCGCCTCGGGAACCGGAAACTGGGACAGCACATGGTCCTCTCTGCCTCCCAGCGATATTTCACTTACCCTTCCCAGGTTATAGCTGCTCTGTTCAGCCAGGACCCTGGCAGCCCGCAGGGAAGCTCCGGCCAGGTCAGGAACCGGGTTGGTTTTCTTCCCCAGGCTCACGATAACCATAACCTTTCCATTTGACTTGATTCCCATGCCGGCTGCCGGGACCTGGGAAAGTATCGACCCTGAGGGAACATCCCGATCGTACCTGCGTCCCCCGATAACAAGTTCCAGTTCGCTCCTTGAAAAAACCCCTTCCGCGCTCTCCAATGACATTCCCATCACTGAAGGGGTTTCCATAACATGGCCCCTTACCGCAAAACGCATGCCCAGCAGTCCGCTGAACAGAAACAGGGAAATCAGGGCGCCTGCCAGAATAAAGACTTTGCCAAGGAAGATAAACTTCTCCTGAATGGACATTTCATCAACCTTGAACCTGGAAACAAGTTTATTTTTCACAGCAATAATCCTGCCGCTATTTTATCATTACCGGCCCGTTGCGTGATCACCGGGAGCCGGATGTTGTACGAGACAGTCGTTCCGGCCGCTTCCGGACAAGGTATACAAGGCGCCTGACGATTCTATTCAAACCCTTTCAGGCCGGATAAACAGCCCTTCCTTCCCTGCAGAACGCGGGTGATATTCGTTCATGCCTTCCTGATAACAGCCATGAAAAACCCTTCTCCTTCATCCTGACCGGCAAGGGTATAAAAAGGTTCACCCTCAAGTTCAGCCGACGGCTCATCCAGAAGCAGTCCTGCAATTACATCTTCATTCTCTTCCGGTTCCGTTGAACAGGTGCTGTAATATATCTTACGCCCTCTTTCAAGTAATTTAAAGCAGTTGCCAAGCACCGCGGCTTGCCTGGACTGCATCTTCAACAGGTCATCCTCCTTGAAAAGCCACCTGATATCCGGATTCGAACGGACCGTACCCAGCCCTGAGCAAGGCACATCGAGCAGAGAAACATCGAGTCCCCGGCAGGGAGGAGGCGAGGATTCCAGGTCGGCGCGGACAAGGCTGCAATTGTTTATCCGGTAAAAGGCCATCCTCTGTTTCATCTGGAGCAGGCGGGGCAGGCTGATGTCGGAGGCAAAGACCATGCCGCCCGGTCCTGTCCTGGCGGAAAGAATAAAGCTTTTTCCTCCCGGGGCCGCGCAAAAGTCTCCGATCTTCATGCCTGGTTCAGCCTCCACCCGGGCCGCTACCAGCTGGCTTCCGTAATCCATGTAGAAGCAATACCCTTCCCTGTACAGCCTGTGCCGGTTGAAGCCCCTCCTGCCAATTTTGAAACATCCCGGGACCGACGGAAAAAACTCATGGGAAATCCCTTCCCTGTCCAGCTCCAGGCTGAATTCATCCGGGGTGATTACGGCTGTGTTAATGCGCAGATATGACTCTGGAACCCTGTTATTCACTGTCATTATTTTCCGCGCCCTCTTGACTCCGAACCTCGATACGTACCTCCTGACGAGCCATTCAGGGTGACTGTACCTGACAGCAAGGCTGGACACCGAATTCCCGGGTGGCAGAGGATGCCTCCGCCTCAGGAACGACCTTAACACTCCGTTAACAAAACCTGAGGCGGAGGATCTTCCCAGGTGGCGGGTTAACCGGACGGCATCATCAACTACCGCATAGTCCGGGGCGGACATGAATTCCAGTTGGTAGACTGCTATCCTGATGATCCACAACACTTCCGGATCAATGCGGCTGAACCGGGTTTCAGAATGCCTCCTGATCAGGTAGTCGCAGCGGAGAAGGTTTCTCAGGACGCCATAGATGATTTCCGAAGCCAGGGACCTGTCAGCGATACTCAGGACCCTCATCAGCGGATGAGCGGAGAGATTATGCAGGGGCTTTCCCTGCCCGATGCATTCCATCAGCACTTTTACTGCGGCAGCCCTGGCCGGAGGAACCCTGGTATTGTCAGGCATATATCTTCCCCGGGAAAACCGGATTTAATATTATAACGGCCGTCCGGACAAAGACCAGAGTATCAGGACGGAGCCGCCTCCCCCAGCTTGTCTCCGGCCGTAATGCCGCAGCCATTGACAAAATCAGGGGCGCTGATCTTCGCTCTTCCGCTTAGCTGGACCTCCAGCAGCTCCAGGGCAGTGGCGTCTCCGCAGGCTACCCTGACCTTTCCCCCGGAAGTGGAAAAAATAGTGCCGGGCATGATCATGTCACCTGAAATCCCTTCAGCCAGGCCGGCCTTCCAGATTTTCAGGTCGACACCCTCTTTCCCGAAAGAGGTCCTGGCCCCCGGCCGGGGATTCAGTGCCCTGACCTGGTTGTATATGAAATAAGCCGGCATCTCCCAGTTGACCAGGCAATCCTTACCGGATATCTTGGGGGCGTAGGTTGCCTTTTCGTGATCCTGTTTAACGGGAACGATCCGCCCCTCGGAATATCCAGTAACCGTTTCAGTCAGCAGGCCGGCGCCTTCCGAGGCTAGAACCATCTCCATGTATCCGGCAGTCGCATCGGGAGGAATGGCAATTTCCTTTGTGCTGAGCACATCCCCGGTGTCCATGCCCCGGTCGATTTTCATGATCGAAACGCCTGTCACCTTCTCCCCGTTCATGACAGCCCGGACTATGGGGGAAGCCCCGCGGTAGGCAGGCAGAATCGAAGCGTGGACATTCACGGTATCCAGTCGGGGGACCGTAAAAAAATCCTCGGGCAGTATCTGGCCGAAGGCGACGACAACCGCAATATCGGGCCGCAGGCTTTCCATGATACCGAGAGCTTGGGGATTGCCCCTGATCCGCTCAGGCTGGAAAATCTCGACCCCGTATTCAGCGGCGAGCAGCTTAACCGGAGGACAGCAGAATTTTTTCCCGCGTCCGGCCCTCCTGTCCGGCTGGGTAAAGACACCGGTGACCTTGAAATCATTTGAATTAAGAAGGGCCTGCAGGCTGGGAACCGCAAATTGAGGGGTCCCTAGAAAAACTACATCCATTACCATTCACCTGCTTTGATCAATTTCCTGATCTTCCTCTTCATCAGGTCCTTCCTGATGAAGGGCAGCTTCTCGATATAAAGGACTCCGTACAGGTGATCGATCTCGTGGCTCAGTGCCCTGGCCAGGAGGTCTTCCCCCTCGATTTCAAAAGTATTCCCGTCGAGGTCCTGGGCAGAGACCCTGACCGAGGCCGGGCGTTCAACAACAGCCTGGAGGCCAGGCAGGCTGAGGCAGCCTTCCTCCTCCTTCTGCAGCCCTCCTTCCTCCACAACCATGGGATTGATCAGGACGACCTGGTGGCCTTTCTCCTCCCCTGCAGTCAGGTCGATCACCACCACCCTCTGGTTCACTCCGATCTGAGGGGCGGCTAGGCCTATTCCGGGAGCATCGTAAAGGGTTTCATACATATCATTGACCAGGGCCTTCAGATTATCTCCGAACTCATTGACGGTAGAGGATATTTCCGTCAGCCCCGGGTCTGGATATTTTACAATTTCTCTTATCATCAGGTGACACCTGCTTTGTTGATCTGTTCAGTAGTACTAATATAAACTTGTCGGGCGCGGCCGGCAAATCAAAAATCAAACTCACTTGCTAATATGTTTTTGATTGTTTCAGGTTTCAGATCATACAGGTTTATTGAGCGTAATAAACTGGATCTTCTCTGGTAGAATTGGAATACTGATTACATTACAAAATCAACTCCGGGTGTTTCCGGAATCAGTTCGCGGTTTATTATGAGAACAGCCGAACAGATTGGTACAGATATTTTTTTCCGGGTGCTGCAAAATGTACAGGATTTCTCACTGCTGACCTTCAAGGTCATATCCAATCTGTTCAGCCGCCCCAGGTATATAGCTGATACGTACCAGCAGATGGACAGCATCGGGGTATCCTCAATTCCGATCGTCCTGCTGACAGGTTTTTTTGCGGGAGCTGTTCTCGCCCTGCAGACAGCCGCTTCCATGAAAGCTTTCGGAGCGGTGAACCTTACCGGGCAGCTGGTCGCTTTATCCCTGGTCAGAGAAATGGGCCCGGTGCTGATCGCCCTGATGGTGGCTGGACGTATCGGATCCGGGATTTCTTCAGAGCTTGGGTCCATGGTGGTCACTGAACAAATTGATGCCATGAGGGCCCTGGGGACCGACCCTACCAGAAAACTGGTTACCCCGCGGGTGGTGGCAACAACAACCATGCTGCCGCTGCTTACCGTGGCCGGTGACCTTTTCGGGTTGATCGGGGGATGGATCGTTTCCCTGAACGTACTCCAGCTGAACACCAACCTCTACTGGAGCGAAGCTCTCCGCTCATTGAGATATCTCGATGCGGTGGAAGGACTGGTAAAGCCCTTCGTATTCGGCTTTATCATTGGAATGATCGGCTGCTACACCGGTCTCAGTACCAAAGGAGGAACTCAGGGAGTAGGAAAATCGACAACCACCGCCGTAGTAATGGCATCAATACTGGTAATCATCGCCGACTTCTTTATAAGCAAGGTGATCCTGGAGTTCAGGCTGTGAGCAGTATTGTTTTCAAACACGTAAACAAATCGTACGGAGAGAATCAGGTTTTGGTGGATTTCAGCATGACCGTTGAATCAGGCAGGGGAAAAATTATTCTGGGAGCCGGGGGATCCGGCAAGTCAACGATACTGAAGATGATTCTGGGCCTGGTTATACCTGATTCAGGGGAAATCAGTATTGACGGGAAAGAAATATCAGCCCTCTCTGAAGATGAAATGATGCCTTACCGAAGCAGGATGGGAATGGTATTCCAGGAGGGGGCCTTATTCGACTCCCTGACAGTCGCGGAAAATGTTGCCTACAGGCTCAGGGAACATACAACCATGCCGGAAAAGGACATCATTGACAACGTGATGCAGGCCCTGGGTTTCGTTGGGCTGAACGATTCTGCCGATAAAATGCCCTCCGAGTTATCCGGGGGCATGCGCAGGAGGGTCGCCATTGCCAGAGCCATGGTGGGAAACCCCAGGGCAATTCTTTATGATGAGCCAACTGCCGGACTTGATCCCATTACCAGCCGTTCCATATGCAACCTGGTGATGGGATTACGTGACACCAAGGGTATTACTTCTGTTATTGTTACTAATGACCTGGATGCAGCCCGGATTCTGGCAACAGAAAAAGTCATCACAGACCAGGACAAAAATGTAAAAATTGTTGATCAGGGAAACGCCGGGGATTCAAATACTGATTTTCTGATTCTTCATGAGGGAAGAATCCGCCTGGAAGGGTCAGAGCGTGACCTGCAGGCTTCCGGGGATTCCTATATTCGAGAATTTCTCGACTGAGGTTAACTGAAATGAGTGCCAGCCAACGACCAAGACTTGCGGAATTAAAAGTCGGTATCTTTGTAATTATAACCTGCACCATTCTGGCTGCGGCTATTTTTGCTATTGGGTCCCAGGTCGGCTTATTCCAGGAAAAATTCTGGGCCATGACTTACCTGAGTAACGTATCGGGTCTCAAGCCTGGAGACATCGTGCTGCTGAATGGAATCGAAGTAGGCAATGTCATGAACGTTGATATCGGCAAGCCTGGAGAAATCCTGGACACCGCCCATAACCAGAGGGTCCGGCGGGAGATTGAACAGCTGGAAGCCGCGGCAAATGAGAACAGGGAATCACTGCAGGCCGCTGAAGAGAAGGTTGCCGAACTGGAGCAGCGCCTGGAAGAGCTCCGGCAGGCCGATGCCGAGCCTGCCGTAATAGAAGGGCTTGAGGAGGAGCTTTTTGCAGCAAAAAGAAGAGTAACTGCCTGGGACGACCAGGTCGTCAGGGATGAAAGAAACCTGGAGAGCGCCTATGGAAGCCTCCAGAATATCGAGGTTTTGATGCGGGTCAACTCCGAATACCGGGACTGGGTGAGCGCTGACAGCAAAATATCACTGGGATCCATCGGGCTCCTGGGCGACAAGTACATTGAAATTTCCCTTGGAAGGTCCACCAGCCTTTCCCAGATAGTGGAGCGCAGGGAAGAACACTGGTGGGGAACGGATACCAGGGAAATTGTCCTGATAACCGGAACCCCGCAGGCTTCATTCGGAGAGATCATCACCGGGGCAAATGACGTTTTGGCCAACGTGGAAAACCTTTCCAGCAAACTGGACCAGATGATGAGTACCTTCAGCACCGAAGAGGGAACGGTTGGTAAATTCATAAATGACCCTTCTTTTTACAACAACCTGGACTCAGCCGTTGCCGGCTTCACCACCACCCTTAACGAAATTGCCGAACTGATTGACCGGATTGACGAGGGAGAAGGATCCCTTTCAAGGCTGATACATGACGAAGAGATGTACACCAACCTGAACGATTCGGTAGTCTCCCTCGAAGAATTGCTGGTTCAGCTTAAGGAGGGAGAGGGAAGTTTCTCAAGTTTCGTGAATGACCCCGTGGTTTTCGATAAAGCCTCGGAAATGCTGGAGAAAGTCAACCTGATAGCTGACGACATCAGGGCCGGAAAAGGCACCATCGGACAACTTGCCACTGATGATGAGCTGTATATCACGGCTCACGAGTCCTTGAAAAAACTGGACAGGCTGCTTGGGGAAATCGAACAGGGTCACGGGACACTGGGACGGCTGGCGCAAAACGAAGAATTATATGATAACCTGAATACACTTACTTCGGAACTGGTAAAGTTCATGTATGATTTCAGGCAGGATCCCAAGAAATTTTTAACAATAAATTTCAGATTATTCTAGGGTTTGACCGATATGATTTCAGGAAAAATTGGAGACGGAGCTCAGGTAATCCTGAAAAGAATTATTGCAATACTTATTTTCTCCAGAATCAGGCCCAATCACCTTACCTTTTTCGGATTCCTGATGAGCATAGTGGTGGCATATTTCTTTGCCGTCGGAGCTTTTATTACAGCCGGAATAACCCTGATATTTGCCGGCCTGTTTGACATGGTGGATGGAATGGTAGCCCGCAAACTGGGGAAGGTAACGGAATTCGGAGCATTCTTCGACTCCATCATGGACCGTTATTCCGACCTGATCGTGTACCTGGGACTGCTGATCTGGTATGGAAGCCAGGGCCGCAACAATTACGTTATCCTGGTCGGCATAGTAATGATGGGTTCAGTGCTTACGAGCTACGCCCGGGCCAGGGCTGAATGCCTGATCCCCAGCTGCAAGGTGGGGTTCCTGGAAAGGCCTGAAAGAATTGTACTCCTTCTGATCGGCTCCTTTTACTACATGGACCCATGCCTCTGGGTGATAGCCTTCTTTTCAAACTGGACGGTTATCCACAGAATCCTCTACACCCGTGCTGAGATGAAGGGGATCAAAAGCCTGGTAAACCAGCCCGCACCTGAAAAATAAGGGGCTGCCGCTTTTCGATCCTGCCGCCTCCCCTTTTCCGGCAGGCACTCATGATCCTGAATTCAACATCCCTTTGAAAACAGCACAAGTCCTATTTGATAACCTTTACGTCACCGGGAAGCTTCAGCTCGAATTCCGATTTTTTCACCTGGGGATTGAGCTCGATATTACTGAAGGTTATCAAAAGATAGTCCTGGGTGGGCTCAACAAGCATCTGCTGGACAGGGACACCCATCTCCTTATCTATCCATAAAACGATCCGGACAAAGAAGGCGGAAACTTTTTCCGATTTCGGCTCCAGCTGTAATTTATAGGCTTCTCTGCCGTCCAGGTCCTCTTTGCCCTGCAGTTCAAGCTCATATGCATCACTGATGGCCTCTTTATCGGTACCGAAACCAAGGAGCAGGTATTCGGCCTTGTCCTTGTTATTCCCGAGCTGGTACTGTTGAGCCTGCTTTATTCCCGGCTGGTAGAAAATGACTTCTCCACCCTTGATTACCAGGGTGTTTTCGGTAGGATCAGTGATGTTTTTCCTGAAAAAAAGGTCCTCTCCGCTGCGCAGAAACATCAGTTCCCCGGTCTCTCCATCATCGAATTCAGAGAGGATATCGGTCCACTTTTTTTGGGTGATGTCGGCCTTCATGGAATCAAGCGACTGGCCGGATTTATCCATCAGTTCCAGGACTTCGTCCAGGCTGAGATCCTGAGCCCCGAGCGGGTTTATAAGCGTAAAGGAGGTATATATAAGTATGGATAAGGTTACCCTGTATAAAATCTTCATGGTTGTAAGCCTTGATGTCATGCTGAGGAAATCTGTTCAGGTGGACAACTTGATCAGGTGAATCAGTCTTCCGCGGTATCCTGACTGCCTTCAGGTGTGTTGTCTTCCGTGGAAGCCGCAGCAGCAGGGGAATCAGCCTGGTCCATCGTTCCTTTAATGCCCTGTGCAGCCCCGTCATTAAAATAGCTCCCGTCCAGTACCGACCTGGGAACCAGGAATATGAACAACAGGATGAAAATGCAGAGTATGTCGTACTGCCATCCTCCCCTGCGGTAACGCCAGAAAACTACCCGGCTGATCTTCTTAAGGGCTCCATCGGACATGCTAAATCCTCTGCGGCTCCACTGCGTAATAAATATTCTTTCTTCTATTCAGGATTTTTCCGTCCTTCATATCAAGGATTCTTCCTGCGATGCCTGCGGCTGAAGCCTCGTGGGTAATCATCACAATGGTTTGATTATACTGTTCATTCAGTCCCTGCAGCATGTCAAGCACCATCTGGGAATTCTCTGAATCCAGATTTCCGGTGGGTTCATCAGCCAGTAAAATGGCCGGCCTGTTAACAACAGCCCTGGCAATCGCCACCCGCTGCTGTTCACCCCCGGAGAGCTCGGAAGGCTTGTGTGAAAGCTTGGATTCCAGACCAAGAAGGCCGAGGATCTCGCGGATTCTCCCGTCTTCACTGAGCTTTGCCCCGTGGATCTGCCGGGCCAGGTTTATATTCCCCTCGGCGGTCAGGGTTGGCAGCAGGTTGAAGCGCTGGAAAACAAAACCAATCTTCTTTCTCCGAATTTCAGTGCGCCTGGCATCAGAAATGGAGGTCAGGTCAATTCCGTCGATTATTACTTTTCCCGAAGACGGGGTCAAAAGGCCTCCCAACAGATGAAGCAGGGTTGATTTCCCGCATCCGCTGGGGCCCATGACCGCAACAAATTCCCCCTCCTTGACCGTCATGTCTACACCCCTGAGAGCGGGAACATCTACTTTTCCGACCTGGTACATCATCCTGAGTCTTTCCGTTGCAACGATGTCCCTCTTCTGGCCGATTTCTATCGTTTTACTCATAACCTAGCGCTCTTACTGGATCTAGTTGTGCGGCTTTCACCGAGGGATAGGCGGCTCCGAGAACCCCACCGGCAATGGCCATAAATATGGCAGCTATGTACCAATACCCAGGTATGTCAACGGGCATGGTCGGAAAAGTTAAAATAATAAGGCGTATTGAGATGAAAGTCAAAATATATCCCAATATTATACCAAGAATGCAGATCAGGACTGATTCCTTAATGATCATTTGCACGATATAAGACTTTGAAGCCCCCAGTGATTTAAGAATCCCGATTTCTCTCGTCCGTTCTGTGATTGTACTATACATCGCCAGTAAAATTATCAAAAAACTTATCACCACCGAAAGAACCACTATCGCTGAAAGGAACTCTTTGAATACCGGGGTGCTGGAGGCCATTATCTCATCAAGTTCATTGGTCTTGGTGATCTTATAGAATTTCATCCGGTCCTTCAGGAGGGCGAATACCTCCTCCACGTCGCGGCCTTCTTCGACCTTGGCAAAAAACATTGAGGCCTTGCCAATCGTCCCATTCATCTCCTGCATCTTTTCCAGGGGTATCAAAACCCTGGCTGCCGTTCCCTGCTCAAAAATTCCACTTACCACGAATTCGTTGCCGAGTATCTCCAGTTCGTCTCCGACTGAAATATTCCTGGTGCCGGCATAAATTGTGTCCACGATAAGCTCATCATTATTTTCAAAATGACGGCCCTTGACGATTCTCATAGAGGTGTTCACCCTGGTAAAGGATTCCAGTTCAATTCCAAATACCAGGTGAAATTCCTCTGCCAGGAACTTGACCAGCACCGGAGTGGCAGTGGCGATACCTTCTATTTCCTCAATCGGTTTCCGGATCCCCACCGGCATGGTACCGCTGCTCAGGGCCAGGAAAAGAGAGGAATCAGGGGGCTGAATCATGAAATCACCGCCTACGTTCCTGGTTCTTTCAGCAGAAGAGTTAAGCTGTCCGTACGTAAGCCCGACGCTCACAAGGATCAACACCACTCCTACGGAGATGGCTAAAATGCTGACAATCGTCCTGGTCGGCCTCTGGATAAGACTCGAATATGTATGCTTGATCATTATAAATTCTCTGCCCTCAGGCCGGATTCCTCACGGTCCGTCTGCCATGTCGGAGGTTGGGCCGGTCTTCGCCGCGTTCTCCGAAGCAGTTCCGGATACACAGGCGCGGCTACCTTTCCCCCTCTGTCTCCTCCTCAACCCTTATCAGTTCAGCCCCCGGAGGCCTGGGCACCCTAAAGACTCCGGGCTTGAGTTCCCTGTTCAGCCTTACGCTCTCGATATCAATTTCAAAATCTATCGAATACCTGTCAAGGGGACGGTCTATTTTAACAGTTGTCGGGACAAGTATGCCTCCAAGAGGGACCGCAGGGCCGTAAATAATGTCGCTTTCAACCTTTGAATCCCTGAAATACTGCTGTCTCCGGACCTGCAGAGCGCTCCTCTCAACCCATATTTTTCTTTTCAGCTTCAGCCTGGCGGCCCCGGGATCCCTGTCCAGGACCACCAGGACATAATACCTGAAGACCCCATTGTCCTCTTCCTCAATGTAATAATGGAGCCCGGGATTGCCGGTTTCAATCCTCTCCATCATTATGCCCTGGATAAAATGAGAGGGCCGCGCATTATAAACCGGGTTTTCCTCTTTCCTTTCGATATCAGTGGAACCTGTCACATACTGATTCTTCGAAGGTATCCATATTTGAAACTCATTGTCAGCGGAAGCCATGGTCAACACTGATGATTTGGTGAGAGGATTCAGAATATTGACAAAGATGGAGCCTGGGCGCCTGGCAACCAGGTACCCTCCGGCTTTCCGGTATTTTTCAAAATAGCCGTCCTCCAGGGAACCTCCGGTAAACTCAACGTCAAAACGGGAGACCGAAATGGAATCAATCCCAGCGTAGCCGCTATTTATCAGCTCCATCAGCTCCGCTTCAGAGGCTTCCCTGGCCTGGAGATATGTCTCCGGGGCCTGGACCCTCTCCTTCTCCCTGACTGCACCGCAACCAGTGAAAAAAAGAGTTGCCAAGCTCAGGGTTCCCGTCAGCAGTAATCGATTCCAATGCGTTATCATGCTTTTTTACCTGCAAGGTTTCTGATTCCGGCATAGGAAATCAGGCCGGTCAACAGCACAATAATAAGTATAACACCCACCTGCTGGATGTGTTCCTCCATGAATATCTTGACCGGCTCCCCGTACATGACAGCCAGTGTCCCCCATATCAGATAACGAATAAGGCGCCCGCATGACACGGCGAAAATAAAGCGGCCTAAAGGCACCTTGAACAGCCCGGCGGAAAAAACAAAAACCTTGAATGGGGTAGGCGGAGGCAGAACTGCAGGAACCATCACTGCCCACAGGCCCCATTTCTGATAGGCCTCTCTAAATCTTGCCACCTTCTCCCCGGCCATCCTTTTTTTAAAAAAGCCCCTGCCCTGGCGCCCGGCCGTATAGAGAATCAGGCAGCCGGCAACCGAACCGAGCACTGTCATGAACACGAAATAGAGCATCGCGGACCAAGTATTACCGGTGGAAAGAATGATAATCAGTATGTCATTACCTTGCGGGAGTGATACGAAAGAAGAATCCGCAAGGGCAATCAGGGCCAGACCCGGACCACCAAGCTGCATCCCTGCCGAATGCAGCCAGCCGGCAACAGCCCCCAGTATTCCCCATACTCCTTTTTCCGATGCTAATAACATATGATTAATTGGCCCCTGATGGCCTCCAATTGTAGCAGATACCGCGTCTGGCAAGATTGGAGCCGGATCAGCTTTCTCCGGAGGCAGGGCGAGGGCGTACCGGTGCAGGTGGAACAGGTTCAGGCCTCTGGCATATACTCTCAGCCATGACCGGTAAAAAAGAGGACCTGGAACCAATCTCAGCCAGGGCCATGTCATTGATTGACCGTTTCATCGCGCACTATTCTGAAGCTGTGGCGGCGGTGCCGCACCGGAAGGTAGCCCTGACTGGAAGAAAATGCCGAAATCCCAGGATTATCAATACCCTTCTTGGATTCGAGCTGCAGATAAGGGACAGAAGGTTCACCTGTCCCGACATGGCGACCGCCAGGTTTCTGCGCATCTTTGCCATGATCGGCGTATCTGAGGTAATGGTTCCCCTTGACCCCACACTGACAGCAGGCCTCCTTCCTGAATTCGAGAGGAACTGGAACCGGTTCAGCCGCATCTGCCGTGAACTGGAAGCAGGAGAGAGAAAAGACCTGGCCCGCCGGCTTCACGACAGGCTGAGAGCTGGGGTCCGGGGCACAGAGTAACCCGCTTCCCGAGCGGGTGAACCCAAGAACCCTCTGCCGGCTGGTCAGCCCTCATTCCTGAGAATCAACCGGCCGAAAAAAAGGCCGGGTCCTGTCATTATCGGACCCGGCCTGGTATTTCAAGCTTCCGTCTCAGAATGGAACAACGGTCCTCATCACTTTTTATCTTCCTCTGAATCAACAAATTCAGCATCAATCACAGTATCGTCCGCATCGGATGATGATGATGGCTCGGCTGCTCCGGGTTCGCCCGTTTGGGCTGATCCCGCACTCCCGGCACCAGCCTGCTGTTGAGCGGTCTGGTACATTGCCTCGGCCAGTTTATGTGACGCCTGGGTAAGCTCTTCGGCGGCCTTATTCATTTCCTCGGCACTGCCGTCCTTGGAGACCTGCTTCCCTTTCTCAAGGGCGCCTTCGATATTCTTCGCGTCTGCTTCAGAGATCTTTTCACGGTTTTCATTAAGAATCTTTTCACTGCTGTAAATAAGGTTATCCAGCTTATTCCTGGCTTCAATCTTTTCCTTGATCCTCCGGTCTTCCTCAGCGTGCTCCTCGGCACTCTTGACCATCTCTTCAATCTCGTTATCAGAAAGGCCGCTCGATCCGGTGATGGTTATCTTCTGTTCCTTTCCTGTACCAAGATCCTTGGCATTCACATTGAGTATCCCGTTTGCATCTATGTCGAAGGTCACTTCAATCTGAGGGACTCCCCTGGGGGCGGAAGGGATACCAACCAGGGTAAAACGCCCCAGAGACTTGTTGTCCCTGGACATAGGCCTTTCGCCCTGCATGACATTGATTTCCACTGAAGTCTGGTTGTCGGCGGCAGTGGAGAACACTTCGCTCTTGCGCGTGGGTATCGTTGTATTGCGTTCAATCAGCACAGTGTTGACCCCTCCCAGGGTTTCAATACCCAGGGAAAGAGGGGTAACGTCAAGGAGAAGCACATCCTTGACATCGCCGCCCAGCACCCCGGCCAGGATGGCTG
>CAZOGT010000016.1:0-11896 GCA_964579015.1 uncultured Acidobacteriota bacterium
GCTATCGGGGTCGAATCCCCGGCCGGCAGACCGGCCCTCAAGAATCCAGGGCCGGCTTATCATTTTTCCGATACCGACGCCGACGCCGACCCCGATTCCGACCCCGATCATTGCCATCAATCATCTCCGAGACAGTGATTTCCTTCAGCCCCTGATTAGTAATCTCCGCGTACCTCCCCCTCTTCACAAACAGCACAGCCTCGTCTCCAATGTCTGGTCAGCATTGCGTTTATCCCGTCTATCTGCACATTTTTAAAGATTCTCCTCCAATCATCACTGGTCCCTTTTTATTCCATCTCGGCGTCGGGGTCGCTATCGCTATCGGGGTCGAATCCCCGGCCGGCAGCCTGGACCTCAAGGATTCAGGGCCGCCTCAACCTTCTTTCGATCCCGACGCCGACGCCGATCCCGACCCCGATTTAAAACCCTTCTCAACTTAGAAAAATGGGGGAACTCCTCCCGTTTCCCCGGTTGACGCGGCATCGTTTCAGGTTTAAAGTTCTATATTCATGAAAGACCGAACGTTTTCCCGGTTATTCCTGCTGATTCCCGCATCAATAATCATTTTCCTCGTCTGGAAAATGTTCGAGCCCTTCCTTGTTCCGGTTGCCCTCGCCGTTGTCCTCTCCACTCTCTTTTATCCCTTTTACCGGAAGATCCTCAGCAGGGTTAAAGGCCGAAAAAATCTGGCTTCTTCAATGACCTGCATACTCATAATTCTGGCCGGCGTCATTCCCTGCCTGCTGGTCCTGGTCCTCCTTGCCCAGGAAGTTAACCAAACCTATGAATCAGTGCAGGGTAAAATCGCTGACGGCGACTATAAGAGGATTCTCGACCAGGATTTCAATCCTTACCTGCAAATGGCCCTGGAGAAAATCGGACAATATGTCAATCTGGAGAACTTCAGCCTGTTGTCCGGAATGTCCTCGGTCCTGAGACAGGCCAGTCTCTTCCTCATCCAGCACAGCACCGCAATTGTGAGCGGCTTTATGGGCGTCCTGGTCGACATAATGCTGATGCTCTTCACCATGTTTTTCCTTTTCCGGGACGGGCCGCTGATCCTGCGGAATATCGACTCGCTCATCCCTCTTTCGCGACGCCAGGAAATTATGGTAGCCAGAAAATTCCGGGAAGTTACCAATGCCACAATCATCGGAAGCTTTATAACCGCCGTTGTCCAGGGCCTTGCCGGAGGTATTATTTTTCTTTTTCTTGGAATTCCCAAACTTGTGTTCTGGTCGGTCGCCTTTGCCATTTCTTCCCTCATTCCCGTAGTCGGAACCTCGCTGATATCAGTTCCGTGGGCGGTATATTTCATTCTCTCCGGTTCCTATGTCAAGGGTATTGCCCTGCTCGCCGCGGCCATTGTCATCATCGGAATGATTGACAATATCCTCAGGCCGCTGCTGATCGAGGGCAAGGCCAAGATGCACACGCTCCTGGTCTTTTTCTCTATAATGGGAGGGATTGCTTATGCCGGGATAGTAGGGATGATTTTCGGGCCTATCCTGCTCTCCCTTTTTCTTACGTTGCTGGAACTTTACAAAGTCGAATTCAAGGAAGACCTGAAAAAAATCAAATGAGAACCTGGTACCGTGACTGGATGCACAACTGGGAACGACGGTTAGCCCTGGAAGATACCAACCGTACAATACATCCCTTCGAATGGGGGCTGGAATGGCTTGACCCCGACTGGGCTGATCCTCTCCCGGACTCACCCCTCAACACCCTCAAGGCCCATGCCTCCAGGGTACTGGCCCACAGTGACGCCTGGTTTGCGCCGCCTGAAATTAAGGGGGTCGATTACCGGGACAATATTTTGACTTTCCAGACCCCGACCCCCGCAAGTGTGGAGGAAAACAACCTTGTCAGATGTCGTTTCTACCCTGCCAAGGGGACAAACAGCGCCGTTATTGTCGTCCCCCAGTGGAATGCCGGCAGCGACAGCCACACCGGGCTGTGTCGGCTGCTGAACAGAATGGGGATCAGTTCCATACGCATGACCCAGCCCTATCACGAAGACCGCAACATACCGAAAGCCGAACGTGCCGATTACATGCTGGGCCCTAATATCGGCCGGACTCTTCACGCCACCAGGCAGTCAGTCCTTGAGGTTCGCCAGGTCTTCAACTGGCTGAAAATGCAGGGATTCACAAAAATCGGGATCATCGGAACCAGCCTCGGTTCCTGCGTGTCCTACCTCGCTTTTGTCCATGAGACGGGATTCACAGCCGGAGTCTTCAACCATGCCTCATCCTTTTACGGTGACGTGGTCTGGCGCGGCATGGCGACCCGCTACGTGAGGGCCGGACTGGAAGGAAATATCAGCGCTCAGGATCTGAAAAAATGCTGGGCTCCCCTGAGCCCCTGGCACTATATCCACCGCCTGAAGGAAAACTATCGTCCCCATCTCCTGATAAATGCCGCGTATGACCTCACCTTCCTGCCCAGGAATTACAAATCAATGCTGGCCAAATACCGCCGCCAGAACATTCCCAGCCGTACGGTCAGCCTTCCGTGCGGACACTATACACTGGGGAAATTCCCGTTTGTACACCTGGATGGCTGGCATATCTCATCTTTTTTGAAACAACAGCTGAATTGAGGCATCTTTGCATATGCGGTTGCGAAGGTTTCAAAAACAGTCTCCGGCCATGGCCCGGGAATAATGTGCCTTATCCCTGAATAATCTCCTTTCAGAACACTGCGCTATAATAAACAGGATTAGCACGTTCATCCCGGGAGAAAGCCCCTAACGATATGCCAAACAGTAACATTTCGATTAAACCTTCCATCCTGGTCAATGTCGCTGCACTGGTTATCATAGTTGCCGGTCTAAAGCTGTCGTCCCCGATCCTCATTCCGGTCCTGGTTGCCACATTCCTCACCGTGCTGGGCGGACCAATGGTCCTCTGGCTGAAGGGAAAAGGCTTTCCCTCCTGGATAGCCGTTCTCCTGGTTATTACCATTATCGTTTCCGTCCTCGCGGCAGCCGGGGTCTTTATCGGAAATTCAGTGAACCAGTTCATCAACGTTGTCCCGGAATACAAGGAAACCCTCCAGGAGAAGGGCGAGGGACTCGTCGAGTGGCTGAACACCAGGGGAATAACCACGTCCGATGAGAATCCGATAGAAAGCATCGATTTTGGCATAACCATGGACCTGGCAGCTGCGCTCCTGTCCTCCCTGGGCGGCCTTTTGACCAACACCTTCCTGATACTGTTCATCGTCCTGCTCAGCCTGCTGGAGGTCTCAGGAATTCACAGCAAAATCAAGGCGGCGTTCGAGCATAACGGGCATCCTCTGATCCAGTATCGTGATTTCACGGTAAGGTTCAAAAACTACCTGATAATCAAGACAGCCATCAGCATGCTGACCGGTCTGGCAGCAGGGCTCTGGTGTTATATCATGGGCGTGGATTTCGCGGTTATCATCGGATTCCTGGCCTTTTTCCTCAATTACATTCCGAATTTCGGTTCGATCATTGCCGCCATTCCGGCCGTTATTATTGCGCTGGTTGAGCAGGGACTGGGGTCCGCTGTCATCGTAGCGATAGGTTTCCTCATTATCAACGTAACCATCGGTTCGTTTATGGAGCCCCGTTTCATGGGCAGAGGCCTGGGTTTGTCGCCTCTGGTGGTTTTCGTCTCCATGGCCGGCTGGACGTGGATCCTGGGCCCAGTGGGCGCCTTCCTCTCAGTCCCGCTGACAATCACCATTAAAATCGCCCTGGAAACCAATGAAAGCACTCGCTGGATGGGGATATTGATGGCCAGGGAGGCACCGAAAAAAGGGAGCGAATCCGAGAGCTTCGAACTTGAGGTCACTCCTCCCGGCTCAGAAACGGAATCCGACTGAGGACCGGGTTAGGACCGACCTCCAGCGGCAGACAATTCCGCACGATGGCATCTTTAACCTGCTTCGCCTTGCCATGCACCGTCTCCGGGAAGCGCCTCCTTTTTACCGGAAGCCTCCGAAAACTGATGCTTTTCATACTCCGGCATACTAAAATACTGCTGCTGACAGTTCACCAATTCCACAGGAGAAACAATGCGAAAATTAATCAGCTTCACCCTGTTTATCCTTTTTGCCGGCACCCTTGCAGCCGATACCCACACTGAAACAATCTTGCTTTCCGGGAAGGACAGCGATAATCCCGAACATTGGGAATTCATGGGTACGGGCGGACGGCAGGCCGGAGAATGGGCTGAAATCCCGGTCCCCTCATGCTGGGAGCTTCACGGATTCGGGTCCTTTAACTATGGACATGATCAGGATAAAGGGAAGGAGCAGGGCAGGTACAGACATTCTTTCCGGGTTCCCGACTCCTGGGGCGGAAAAAAGGTATTCATCGTCTTCGAAGGCGCCATGACCGATACCGAAGTCTGGATCAATGGGAGCAGCGCCGGTCCCCTCCACCAGGGAGGATTCTACCGCTTCCAATATGAAATAACCGGGCTGCTGCGTGCCGGGGAGGAAAACCGCCTGGAAGTGGCGGTCAGCAAAATGTCATCGAACGAAAGCATCAATGCCGCCGAACGTACCGGCGACTACTGGGTTTTCGGGGGCATCTACCGCCCGGTCTACCTGGAGGCAGTGCCCCGGGAATACATTGCCCGCACCGCTGTTAATGCCCGTCACGACGGAAGCTTTTCCATTGATGTCTATCCCGGAAACATCGTTTCAGCCGATCGGGTTTCCTCCAGGATCATCAGCCGGGACGGCACCCCCCTGTCAGGCGAATTTTCCGCCCCTTTGGAAAATCCGGCAGGGAAAACCACCCTCAAAACCAGGGTGACCGGCCAGACAAACTGGACAGCTGAGAGCCCGGAGCTCTATTATGCGGATATCCGGCTGCTGGACGGAGAAAAGGAAGTTCATTCAGTCAGGGAACGTTTTGGCTTCAGGTCCATAGAAGTGCGCCCGGGTCAGGGGATATTCCTTAACGAAAACCGCATCGTACTGAAAGGAGTGAACCGTCATTCTTTCCGCCCCGAAAAAGGCCGCGCCCTCAGCAGGAAGGACTGCCTGGAAGACATCCTGAGCATGAAGGCCATGAATATGAATGCCGTACGGATGTCCCACTACCCTCCTGACTCGTACTTCCTTGACCTTTGCGACGAATACGGCCTCTATGTCCTGGATGAACTGGCCGGCTGGCAAAAGCCGCCCTATGACACCCCCACCGGAGAACGCCTGGTGAAGGCCATGGTCACCAGGGATGTGAATCACCCAAGCGTCATTTTCTGGGATAACGGAAACGAAGGGGGCTGGAACCGGGAGCTGGATGATGATTTCGCCATATACGACCCCCAGGATCGCCAGGTGCTCCACCCTTACGAACTCCATGAAGGAATCGATACCGATCATTATGAAAGCTATGCCAGCACCCTCGAAAAGCTGGAGGCAGGAAATATTTTCATGCCGACTGAATACCTTCACGGATTGTACGACGGAGGGCTGGGAGCCGGTCTCGATGATTATTGGCGTGCCATGTGGGGGCATCCCCTGAACAGCGGCATGTTCCTCTGGGTATTTGCCGATGAAGGGGCGGTGCGCGGAGACCTGAACGGATTCATAGACACGGACGGCAACCATGCCCCTGACGGCATTCTCGGCCCGCATGGCGAAAGGGAGGCTTCTTTTTACACCATCCGGGAAATCTGGAGCCCGGTCTATATTGATACAGCCGCGCCTCTTCCCAATGCGTTTGACGGCCGCATCACCCTGGAAAACCGTTATGATTTCACCCGCCTCTCGCAATGCAGAATTGAATGGGAGCTTGTACGTTTCCGTGACCCGGCCGATGAGCTTTCAGGGCATGTCACGATAGCGGGAGGCGAGCTGCCAGGCCCGGATATTCCACCCCGGAGAAAGGGGGAGCTTCATATTGATCTTCCTGCCGGCCGGGATGCCGCCGATGCCCTGGTGATAACCGCATTTGACTGGAACGACCGCCTTGTCAATACCTGGACCCGACCCCTGGCCGCTCCCGGAAGGATCCTTGACCGTATTGTAGAAGCAGGCGGGCCAAGGCCGGTCCATGCCCGCAATTCCCGTGGCCTCGATATCAGGGCGGGATCAACAACGTTTCGGTTTGATCCAGGCAGCGGAAAACTGATGGAGATTCTCAGCGGAAGTCATCTTATCCCCTTTGGAGGCGGCCCGCTTCTGCAGGCAAGCGGTCGGGAAAGCAGTTCCAATAAAACCGAGATCCTGCTGGAGGAGCATCCTTCATCCATTGCTGTCACGGTAAAAGGACATCCTGATTTTCCCAGGTTGAGATGGTCGGTCTACGGGTCAGGGTGGCTGAAGCTGGATTATGAATACGAACATGCCGGCCCGGTTGACTACATGGGTGTTTCCTTCAATTATCCCGAAGACAGGATGCACGCAATGACCTGGCTCGGAAAAGGCCCCTACCGGGTCTGGAAAAACCGCCTTAAAGGAGGCTCCCTGGACGTATGGAACAACAGCTATAACAGCTTCAAGGTCAATACCGCCTGGGATTACCCGGAATTTCCCGGCTATTATTCCGACTTCAGATGGGTCTGCTTCAACACCGCCGACGGCCCGATTACGGTAGCTTCCGGCACTCCCGGACTTTTCCTGCGCGTCTACAGCCAGGAAGATGGGGAAGACCCCCGGAATACGGCGATGAAGTGGCCCGGGGGTGATATTTCCCTGCTGCATGCCATACCGGCCATCGGCACCAAGTTCCTCAAGGCTTCAGAATTGGGGCCCCAGGGGGAAAACTTCCAGGCGCAAGGGCCCTACAGCGGCACACTCTGGTTCTATTTCGGCCGGCCGCCCCGGACCAGGTAGGAACTCAGGTTAGGGTCAGGGTTGAAGATTTCACCGTTCAAAGACATTTTCATAATGCTCTGAAACAGCGAAAATCCCCCCGTCCTTCGCGTAGTAATCACTGTTCAGGTGAAAAAACCCGTCAACAGTTCTTCGCCACGGGGCCTCCGGATAAGGATGGTATCCGGACATACGGGACCAGTGCCTGTAGTTCTGGTGTCCGTTCGTCTCCAGCAGCCCCATTCCTCCCAGCCCGGGGAAGGGGGCCAGGCGGGCGGCTACGGCTTTGTTCCACTCCACCAGGATGGGATTCACTGTCAGGTCCGCGCAAAAGCAGGGAATACTCTCTTCATGGGCGGCCTTCGCGATTTTCATGGTCATGCTGAGTGTCTTGGCAATCGCTTTAAGGGCAATCGCCGAATACCCCATTTCTATCCGTTTCCGGGCATCTTCATCTGTGTGGGCGCTTTCATCCGCGGCAATTCTGACTCCCAGGCCGCTGACCGAAATTTCGGCTTCTTCCGGAAAGGGCTCTTCGATGACCGCGATCTGGTCAAGGGCCCCGATTTTCTCCGCATGCCCCAGCAGCTTCAGCAGGGTCTCCTTCTTCTCATAGCGGCCGTTGGCGTCAAAGTAATAGGGAAGCTTCCCATTCCGGGTGTGCCCGGTCTGATGCCGTCCGATTGCCTCGTGGATGTCCGACAGCCTCTTCATGTCCTTCTCCAGCATTTCCGCCTGCGTACCGGGCTGGCCCAGCTTTATTTTCATGAAAAAGTAACCCTCGGCAACCGCTTCCCTGATCTCGCTGATGGGAATCGAGTAGGCCATCAGCGGGATACTGGCCACTTTCTCATGATGGTGGGAAAGCGCGGGTTTGTACTCCTCCGGAATCATCCCGTCAAAATCCATGATTCCGTTCTCCCGGGCATAAAGCAGCCAGGCTGCGTTGTCCAATCCTACGAGCGCATTCAATGCGAACGTTTTTCTCAGGTTTGGGTTTCCGGTGATGGCCTTTCCCCGCGCATGCACCTCGTCCAGAACAGTCTCCAGCAGTTCGATCGGCGTTTGAAAAGAGCGGCCCTTGACCAGCTGGAGAGCGTATTCGGAAAGCGCGTACATCAGGGCGTTGCCGCCGCTTTCGGAATGGGCCGCAAAGACGCTGGAGTCAGACCAGAGTACATTCTGGCTGCAGAGGCCAATGGCATGGGCCCCGGAACTCCCCTGTATCCTGGCTGCAGACTGCCATATCTCAGTCATGTAGCCGCCCTTGAACCCAAAAGGCCGGAGCAGGGGCTCGCGTTCAAAATCCGAGTCAACAGCCTCGATTCGAACAGGATTGTTGTTCATGATTCCTCGCCTGAAGGGTTTCCCGGAATGGCCGGTGAATATCGCCCCCCGTTAACCCTGGAGCAGTGAATATTTCAGGATTGATCCGCGGAACCAAAAAGGGCGCTGCACCCAACTGAACGCAGCGCCCTGAGAATTCCCGCAAAAACGGTCTAGACGACTGATTCCAGCAGCAGGGGGGCTCCGACCTTATTGTTGTAGCGGGGACGGTACCTTTCCAGGTTGTAAAGCCTCTCGACATCAACGGTGCGGGGGCCCAGCTTGGGATCCGGGATCTCAACCGCGGCGTACTTTCCGTCCCTGATGCCCATCATCTTGCCGGAAACGCCGTCATTGAGCATGTCAATGGCAATATTGGCAAAGGTTATGGCCACCATGTGGTCAACGGCATCAGGTTCGCCGCTGCGCAGATCGTAGGTAAGGTCACTGACTACAGTTTCCAGGCCTGTCCTCTTCTTGAATTCCTGGCTGAGGCTCTCCCCGATGTTGGCCTTCTTTTTGTGCCCGTAAGCATCGGCTTCTCCATAAGTCTGGACCTGGTAGCCTTCCCATACGGCACCTTCGGAGATCACTACTATTGAATATCTGCTGGGATTATTGTCACGGTCTTCAACCAGGAGATTGCACAGCTTATCCAGATCAAAATCAACCTCAGGGATGAGGCAGCGGGTGGCCGCAATATAGCTGGTGTAAAGCGAAGTGAATCCGGCATCACGCCCGAAGATCCTGAATATGCCGACTCTTTCATGTGACCCGACTGTTGTCCTCTGGCGATTGATGGCATCCTTCGCCCTGGTAATCGCCGTGGCAAAGCCGATGCAATACTCGGTGTTGCGGACATCGTTATCCATTGTCTTGGGAATGGCGATAACCGGAAAACCTTCTGAATGGAGGCGGGCTGAATAACTCAGGGTGTCATCACCGCCAATGGTGATCAGGGTGTCCACCCCAAGCTTATTGAGGTTGTCGAGAATAACAGGAGTAATGTCCCAGGTGGCTTCATCCTTGCGGTATTTTGCCAGGTCGGCTTTATTCATGAAATCGGGAAGAGCCTTCTCGGACATCCTGCTGGGATTGGTCCTTGATGAGTGGAGGGCAGTCCCCCCGGTGCGGTCGATAGTCCTGGTATTCTCGCGATCCAGGGGCCAGATATAGTTGGCATCATCCGGACCGGTCATGTGAGTCAAACCCTGCCATCCCTTCCTGATGCCGATAACCTCCTTGCCCTGCTCCGAAGCCCTGTATACTACAGCCTTGATTACAGAATTCAGGCCCGGAACGTCTCCACCGCCTGTCAGAATTCCTATTTTCTTAGACATTTTTCCTCCATATCATATTTCTGATTAACACTTTATTATCGCACTGGAAATCATCGTCCCCCGGGCAGACGTATAAATATCCATAATTCAGCCCAGATAAGGAATTATATAGGATTCAGTCAAATTCGATAAATTTTTAACAGGATTGATGAAATTCCCGCTGCCCGCAGGCGGCTTCATTCTTTTAAAGAAGAGTCCTCTCTCAACGGATGCAGGGCTTCCGGGGAGTACAGGAAACTCGACCCTGGACAGGGCCGGAACCGCGCCTCGTGGATGTTGGGGAGTAATCCCCCGCTATTCAATCCTCTCCGCTGATCTCCTCTGTTCATCGAGGATCGCAGCCGTGGAACTGGTACCTATGCGCGCGGCTCCCAGGCTTCTCATCAGCAGGAACCTCTCCAGATCCCGGATGCCTCCCGAAGCCTTGACCCGGACGCCTCCGAATACCGATTCGGCCATCAGCCTGACATCCTCCTCAGTGGCCCCTCCTGAACCGAATCCAGTGGAAGTCTTGACAAAATCGACTCCCGCGTCAGAACAGATTTCACAGAGACGGATCTTGTGCTCCCGTTCCAGGTAACAATTCTCAAATATTATCTTGATAACGGCTCCGGCTGAATGGGCCAGCCCTGCCAGCGCCTCGATTTCGGAGTTCACCCAGGACCATTCTCCGCTCAGGGCCTTGCTGACGTTCACAACCGCATCCAGCTCCCGAGCCCCGTCCCGAAGGGCTGTTTCAGCTTCATGCATCTTGGTTCCAGTCATCGATGATCCATGAGGGAAACCAATTACGGTACCAACGTTCACCCTGGAACCCGGCAGGAATCCGGAGCAGAAGGCGACCCAGCAGGGCATCACGCAGAGGGAAGCGACCTCGTATTCCAGGGCGGTCCGGCAACCCTCTTCATTGTCCCTGCCGGTCGCATGAGGATTCAGAACGGCATGATCGATTATCCGGCTTAATCTTTCCATATCTTAAATGTCGGCAAAAAACACCCGCCTGTCTCCAGGTCCGCTTAAAGCTTTCCGGTCAGCCGCCGGAAACACCCGGTCAAACCTCTCCCTGGGCGGTCCTCATCATGATCTCTTCCTGCAGGTCGGAGGTCAGGTCACAGAAATAATCACTGTATCCGGCCACCCTGACCAGCAGGTCCCGGTATTCCTCCGGGTTCTCCCTGGCGGCTTTCAGGGTCTGGGTCCCCACTACGTTAAACTGGATATGATGCCCGTCAAGCCTGAAATAGCCGCGGATCAGCTGGGAAAGTTGGACCAGCCCGGCCTCTCCTTCCAGGACATCAGGGAGGAACCTCTGGTTCAGGAGCGTGCCCCCTGATTTGACCTGGTCCATCTTCCCCAGGGATTTGCAGACCGCTGTCGGACCCTTCCGGTCGGCACCATGCGACGGTGATGTGCCGTCGGATTCAGGAGACCCGGCAAACCTTCCATCAGGGGTCGCTCCCAGCATGGTGCCGAAATAGACATGGCAGGTGGTCGAGAGCATGTTCAGGTGATATTGCCCTCCCCTGGTGTTGGGGCGGCCGTCAATAGCACAAAAAAGAGTTTCATATACCCGCCGCATGATCTCATCTGCGAAATCATCGTCATTCCCGAATTTCGGAGTCTTGTTGAGCAGTGTCAGCCTCAGCTTTTCGTACCCCTTGAAATTTGCATCCAGGGCGGCCTTCAGCTCCCTCAATGTCAGAATTCGTGCCTCATATACGAACTTTTTCAGTGCCGAGAGGCTGTCGGTAATGGTCCCGATTCCGCAGCACTGGATGTAGGTGGTATTGTAGCGCGGCCCGCCATTGTAATAATCGAGCCCTTTATCAATGCAGTCCCTGATAACCGACGAAAGAAAAGGGGCCGGCATGTATCGGGCAAACATCTGCTCAATATACTGGTTCACCCTGATTTTGATATCCACAATGTAACGCAGCTGGGTTTCAAAGGCTGCATACAGGTCATCAAACCTCCGAAAATTTTCAGGCTCTCCAGTGTCTGGCCCCAGCTGTTTCCCGGTAAGCGGGTCCCTGCCCCCGTTCAGGGCCAGCTCCAGTACCTTGGGCACATTGAGGTACCCGGTCAGAATGTAGGCCTCCTTCCCGAAGCAGCCGGTCTCGATGCACCCGCTGCTGCCTCCCGAACGGGCATCCTCAATTGATTTTCCCGCTCTCACCTGCTCAGCAACCACCAGGTCGGCATTGAACACCGAGGGATACCCGTATCCCTTGCGGATAACCCGGCAGGCTTCCTTCAGAAACCGGTCCGGGGTCTTTCGGCTGATCTGCACGTTGCAGCCGGGCTGCAGCAGATGGATCTCGTCCGCAACCTCCAGCAGGAGGTAGGAAAGCTCATTCACGCCGTCAGACCCGTCGGGCCGGAGCCCGCCGAGGTTGATATTGGTGAAGTCGTTGTAGGTCCCGCTT
>CAZOGT010000016.1:11906-18547 GCA_964579015.1 uncultured Acidobacteriota bacterium
GGCAGCAGTAACCCCGACTTTCGGAGGTGCCGGATGATTATTGAACTTGATCCAGAGGCATCCCAGCAGCTCCCTGGCCTGGTCACGGTCAAGGCTGCCCCCGTCAATGTCCGCCTGGTAAAAGGGATAGAGATGCTGGTCCAGGTGCCCGGGGTTCATGGAATCCCAGCCGTTTAATTCGGTTATGGTCCCCAGGTGCACAAACCAGTACATCTGCAGGGCCTCCCTGAAGGTCCGGGGCGCATGGGCAGGCACCCGGCGGCATATCCGGGCTATTTCCACCAGTTCCTGCTTCCGGGATTCGTTTGCCTCACTGCCCGCCATCTCTTCGGCAAGGGCGGCATGGCGTTCGGCAAAGATAATCGCCGCCTCACAGGCTGTAGCCATTGCCTGCAGGGTTTCCATCTTCTCCCCGGCCCGGGCATCGTTAAGAAAATCGAGCGAGGCCAGCGAATCATCGATATCCGACTTCAGGCCAAGCATGCCTTTCCGGTAAATCAGGTCATCCAGGGTCGTGTGCCCCGGGGCCCGCTGCTCCATGAATTCAGTGAACATCCCGGCCTGGTAGGCGTCCCTCCACTCATCGGGAATATGGGCAAAGATCTTCTCCCGCATCGTCCTCCCGGCCCAGTAGGGAATGATCTCCTTTTCGTACGTCTCACGGACACCCTTTTCCAGCCGGTAATTGACCTTTTCCCTTTCTTCAAGGGTCTCGAGGTCCTCAAGGGTATGGCAGGTGAGTTCCGGAAAGGTGGGGACCACCTTGGGGGCCGGGCCTCTTTCCCCTACGATCAGTTCTTCCGGGCCGATCCAGATGGTCTTCTCCCGGCAAAGTTCCATGAAGCAAAGGGCCCTCATCATGGGAGGTGAATATTTCCCTTCGTTCTCCCGGTAAAAACGGGTGACGATCCCGGCCCTCTCCGCTGAAATCGCCGGGACTGCATTAAAACTTTCTTCCCTAAGCCTGGCGACCCTCCTGTTCATAATTCTGTGCTCCCCCTGCCCGGCCCTGTCAACCGGGCGGATTACCCGGAGAGGCGGTCTGGCCGCGTTCCGCCCTAATCACCTTGAGCCCCAGCCCTTTTAACACGCTCTCCGCCTCGTCCATTTTCTCCGGCGGGCCGGCCTCAGCTTCGGGGCCCCTGTATGGAAGGGAGAATCTCAGGTGCTTCTCCCTGGCCGCAGGATGAAAGGGCAGCAGCTCCACTTCAACTGCAGAGGCAAGAGCCCTGACAAAAAGACCCGTCCGCCTGATATTGAGTTCGTCATCATTTAACCCGGGAATCAGGGGTATCCGGACCAGGATATCCGTCCCCCGGCCTGAAAGCTGCATGATGTTTTCCAGTATTTCCTTATTATAAACCCCGGTCAGCTGCAGGTGGGTCTCAGGATCCATGGCCTTCAGGTCAAACAATACCAGGTCGGCGAGCGAGGCTGTCTCCAAAAACAATCTATTCTCTGCATATCCGGAGGTATCCAGGACACTGTGTATTCCCTGGTCCCGGCATGCGCCAAGCAGTGCAGCCAGGAATTCCGGCTGGGCCAGGGGCTCTCCCCCTGAAAAGGTGACGCCTCCTCCTGACTCCTCAAAAAAAATCCTGTCCCGCACTACCTCTTCCATGATTTCAGAAACCGTATATTCACGCCCCACGATTTCTCGGGCTTCGGAAGGACAGGCTTCCACGCATTTTCCCCTGGTGGAACAGAGGGTAATATCAGTAACCGGCCGGCCTTTTCCTGCTGAGATTGCCCCCTCGGGACAGGCTTCAAGGCAGCAGAGGCAGCCGATACAACGGTCTGGGCGGAAGAGCAGGACCGGCTTGAATTCCCTGCTCTCCGGATTGTGGCACCAGCTGCAGGCTAAGGGGCAGCCCTTCAGAAAAACAGTTGTTCTCAGGCCCGGGCCGTCATTGAGAGCAAACCTCTTGATGTCAAAGACAATCCCCCTGGTATCCATGATTCCCCCGGCACCCCGGCCGCAGCTCAGTTCAAGGCGCTGCCTTATTCAGTGTCTAAAGGGGTAATCCGGATGGTCCGGAACTGGGCGATTCCGCCCTCTGACTGGACTCCGATTGGGCCTGAGACCACCTCTGCGTTGGTCACCTGGTTGACCAGGGTATCATTCAGCCTGACGGTGATGTCCCCGCCTTCAACCCTGATATCGTAGCGGTTCCAATCTCCAGGAGGATTCCAGGCATCTTCCATTCGTCTCACACCCACGAACTGCCCGACAAGGTCGTTCTCGGAAGCGGTGGTCCTTTCAGGGTCTCCTTCAATCACCATCCCGTGAAAACCGTATACATCCCCTTCGTTGCCGCTCTTCATCTGGACTTCAATGCACCTCGGAACCGGGCTCAGCTCCCCGTTGATCCTCATCAGGGTACCGTTGTTTCCCGGCTCGGTACCAGGGGCCCATCTCCATTCCACCACCAGCTCAAAATCCTGGAATGACTCGGCAGTGTGCAGGAATCCCAGGGGCTCCCCGGTGGTAACCAGCAGCCCGTCCTCGACACTCCAGACATCCTCTTTACTGACTTCCGGATCTTCCAGGAACACTTCCCAGCCGTCAAGGGTTTCCCCGTCAAAAAGATCGATTGCCACAGGTCCGGCAGCCTCCTCCGGGACAGCCTCAACCGGCTCTTCCGCAGGGCCTGAGGTACATCCTGAGAAAACAAGCGCTCCCCCCAGAATCAATGCGAATAATATTCTTCTCATTCTATAAATCCTCCTTATTTCCTGATTGCAGGTTGTGAGCTTTAAATTGTGTTGTCGGCGCCTCATCCTGTCAAGTGTTTTCTGGCCGGAATATCCCCAATTTTCGCGGGTGAGAAGAATTTCAAATCGGGCTCGGGGTCTGGTGCGGAATCGGGGTCGCCTCTTTTCAAGGGAATGGGCCTCTGGTCACTTTTGAATTTTGCATTTCCACCTGCAATGCTATACTCGATTCTTCAAGGACCAGAATTTAAAGGACGGTAACATCATGAATAAAAGAGACCTTCCCAGCACTGGCATCAGCCGCAGGAGTTTCCTCTACGGCAGCGCCCTCCCGCCGCTGGCCGCCGGATTAAGCGGCTGCGGTTTCAATCAAAAGACCAGTGGAGAACTTCCCGAGACGGACTATTCCTTTGAACTGGACGAAAAAAGCATCCTGGATATAACCGGGGCTTTTGAGCAGGGTAAATACAGCTCAGAAGATATTACCCGCCTCTATTTGGAACGGATTGAGGCCCTTGACCATCAGGGGCCGGAACTTCACGCAATCATCGAGACCAATCCCGAGGCCCTGCAGCTTTCCCGGGACCTTGACCGGGAAAGGGAAGACAAGGGCCCCCGCAGCCCCCTCCACGGGATTCCAGTGGTGCTCAAGGACAATATTGACACCCATGACCTGATGACCACAACAGCCGGTTCCCTGGCCCTGGAAGGTTCAATCCCGTCACGGGATTCCGAGGTTGCCAGGAGGCTCAAGGAAGCAGGGGCGATTGTCCTGGCCAAGGCCAACCTGAGCGAGTGGGCCAATTTCAGGTCATTCAATTCTTCCAGCGGATGGAGCGCCCGGGGAGGGCAATGCCGCAACCCCTACATCCTGGACCGGAACCCCTGCGGGTCCAGTTCAGGTTCCGCGGTTGCCGTATCAGCCAATCTCTGCCCGGTCGCTATCGGGACCGAAACCAACGGCTCGGTTGTCTGCCCTTCCAATGCGAACGGAATTGTCGGGATCAAACCTACCGTGGGGCTTGTCAGCAGGAGGGGGATTGTGCCGATATCCCACAACCAGGATACAGCCGGGCCAATGGCCCGGACCGTTGCAGACGCGGCCGCCTTGCTGAGTATTATTTCAGGTGCGGACCCGGAGGATCCCTTCACCAGAGATGCAGGAACCAAAGGCCGTCCTGACTACACGGCTTTCCTGGACCCGGACGGCCTGAAAGGGAAAAGGATCGGAGTTGCCAGGGAATACTTTGATTTCCATCCCAAGGTTGAGGCGGTAATGGAAACGGCGCTGGCCGACCTGGAAAGCCTGGGAGCCGTACTCGTGGACCCGGTTGAGTTCCCCGACAGCAAGGAGCTGGGAGAGGCCGCTTTCAATGTGATGCTCTATGACTTCAGGGTTGACCTGGAAGCATACCTGCGGGCTCTGCCCGGGGAGAACATGCCCCGCACCCTGGCTGACCTGATTGCCTTCAACGAAGCCCACAGGGACCGGGAAATGCCCTGGTTTGAACAGGAGATCTTCCTGGAAGCGGAAAAGACTAAAGAAGTGACTGAGGCCGATTACCGGGAGGACCTCGAAAAACTTCTCTCTTTTTACCGGGAAAACGGCATTGACAAGTTGATGGATGAACACCGGCTGGATGCCATTATCGCCCCTACAGGCGGACCGGCCTGGACCACTGAACTGCTTTACGGAGACCACGGCGGAGGCGGCAGTTCCTCCCCTGCTGCCAGGGCAGGCTATCCCAATATCACCGTGCCCGCCGGGATCATTCACGGCCTGCCGGTCGGGATTTCCTTCTTTGGCAGGGCATGGAGTGAACCGGTGCTGATAGAGGCGGCCTACGCCTACGAGCAGGGGACCAACCACCGCAGGCCCCCGGCGTTTCTGCCCACCCTGGAGTGGTGAGAAAATTACTGAATGTGCTGATCATGACAACGAAAAAAACAGTCCTGCTGATTATCCTGTTACTATCCTCTCTCCACACCCTGGGGCAGGAAAAGCTCCCGGAGGTCTCCCTGGAAGGTGACCCTTTTCTTGAGGCCTTCAACAAATCTGCCGGTTCGGTAAGGATGGTGGGAATCTTTTCTCCGACCTGCGGGCACTGCCTCAGCGCCTGTGCCGACCTGCAGCAGTTCCTTGAAGAGCACCCCGAAGCTGATATCCAGGTGTTTCTGCTCTGGTCTCCGTTCATGGGATTTGACACCGAGGTTACGGCCCGGCGGTCTTCCCGCTACCTGTCTGACAGCCGGGTCACCCATTTCTGGGATATCTGGCGTTTTGGCTCCCGCAGCTTTGCCATGCTCCTGGATATTCCGTTGATGGAAGCCTGGGACATGTACGCGGCCTTTTCACCTGGAGCTGAATGGGGAGAAAACGCCCCTCCTTCTCCAGCGTTCTGGCTGCAGGCCCGTGAACTGGATAGAGGGATCCCCTATACTCCGGCGGAACTGGAGGCTCAACTTGAGAAAATTCTTGAATGAGCAGGGGCCGTCCCAATGCGAAAAACTTTTTTATTGATCTTGAAGCAACGCCTGAAAACTTAACCGGAGAGATTCTATTATGGTACTGGCAAAAATTTACAAGGAACGATGCAACAGGGACTACATCTGCGTGAACGAATGCCCTGCCGCGGTGTTCATCATCGGGGAAGACGGATTCCCCATGTCTGACCCGGATTCTGAATCCCGCTGCATCAGCTGCGGGCACTGCGCCGCAGTCTGCCCGAAAGCCGCATTGGAATGGTCCGGGCATGATCCCCTGCTGCTCCATCCGGTGGAATCTTTCGGGACTGACCCTTCCAGGGTCATCAATGCCCTCAAATCGAGAAGAACGGTAAGAAAGTTTACTCCCGAACCGGTTTCCCGGGAAGAGATAACCCAGATCCTCGATACCTCAAGGTACGCTCCATCAGCCAGCAACATCCGGCCCGTCAGCCTGATCCACGTCCACGGCCGTCCGGCTATGCGGAAAATCGCAGCGCTCACCGCTGAAGGGATCGCTGACCTGCCCGGGTACGAAACCTTTGTAAAAATGTGGCACCAGGGTGTCGACATGATAACCAGGGGAGCGTCCTCATCTATTATCACCTATACCGACAAATCAGCAGCCTGGGGCCGCGAGGACAGCGCCATAGCCGTCACCTATGCCGAGATCTCCGCTCACTCCCTGGGACTCGGCACATGCTGGGGCGGGCTGGTGGTTCGGGCGGCGCGGACAAACCCGGAGCTCGCGAAATACCTGGGACTGAAGGCGCATGAAGCCGTCACCGGCGTTCTCTTCCTTGGATATCCGGAGGTCAGGTTCCACCGGTTGCCGCCCAGGGCACTTACTGACATTAGAACAATCAGCGAAGCATAAACACCCCCCCGGGGGTTGAAAGCAACTATCCGGAAGCACAGGAGAAACTGATGAAAACAATGTTAATGGGACTGGGCAGACAGGGTTTCCGCATCCTGGAACTGGCCCTGGAACGGGGAATCAAAACGGTAGATATCGTAGACAGCCGGCCTGAAGCGGTGCGAAAGGCAGAAGAATCTTTTGGAAAAAGGGTCCGATCACTCCCCGAAAATCCACTCTCCATGCCGGAAGAACAGAGGGTCAAAATGCTTTCCGGATACAGCCTGGTCCTGGATGCCCTGCCGTCGTTCCTCTCTTACAGGCTGATGCTCTCGGCCATTGAGGCCGGCACAAAAATGGTCAGCGTCTCCTTTCTTGAAGAGGATTTCATGGAGCTGGATGAAGCAGCCCGCCGGAAAGGAGCCCTGGTGGTTCCCGATTGCGGGGGAGCCCCCGGCTTCTCGCACATGATGGCCGGGTACTCGGTCCATGCCCTGGGAGGGGCCGACCGGGTGATCATGAAGGTCGGGGCCATTCCGGCGGCACCTGAACCGCCTTTCCATCATTCCCTTACCTGGTCGGTGGA
>CAZOGT010000017.1:0-8034 GCA_964579015.1 uncultured Acidobacteriota bacterium
AAGGTCCGGCGCGTCAGCGGCCAAGGCCGGGGAGGCTCCGCAGAGAAGCGCCGCGAACCCCACGCTTGCCAGGAGGATCAATTTCGTCTTGTAAACTTCCGCCCTTACAGGGTTTGCATACATCGCAAATGCCTCCTCGAGAATATCAGAAGCGGTGCGAGCACTGCGGATCTCGGATTCAAACGGAGTTTCAGGGCATACAGCATTTCTTAAATTTTTTTCCGCTTCCGCAAGGGCAGGGATCATTTCTTCCTATTTTTTTGACTGGAACACGATCCCTGCGGTCGATCTTTCCTAACAGGTACGGCAGGGCCAGTGCCAGCCAGATGACCACCGGGAAGAAGCCTTTGCCGCTGATTTCAAATAAATTGTCGGCATTGCTCCAGAGCAGACTGTACCCTGCAGCGGCGTGCCCCGCTCCGATCAATATAATCTCGATCTTGCAGACCAGGAAGGCCAGGTGGGTGAGCATCAGTAGAGCTGTTCCGGAAAGGAGGGCCTTGATTCGGTTGTAAAGATGCATTCCCGGAGTGACCAACAGCAGCGCCCAGAGTATAGGCTGATTGACCGTAAGATCACGAAGATTGACTACCGCCTCGAATGCAGGACTGCGGGAGCGCAGCAACAGGGCATGGTCTTCGGCTCCCAGGGTCAGTCCGGGGACGAATAGAGCATAAAAGATCTTGGCGCCAAGGACCAGGAATGTTTCGGTCACGGGACTGATCAGCCAGTGCAGGGCCAGGGCTGGAGTAATGGCGGCCGCCAGGAATACTGTGAAAAACAGTAATTTTCTATTCAGGAACACCGGGTCGGGTTTTCCCTGCCCAGTAGACCCAAAAAACCATAGCGCCAATAATGACGATGAATTGGGCGACATAAGCATGTACCAGATGAAACATTTCCATTTTTCCCTGTACGCCCAGGGTGAAAAGGATAAGAATACGGACCAGGTTCAATAAAAAAATCAGGAGGTATCCCATTATGATTCCCTTGATCTTCATTTTCCAGGAAGAAGGGAAAGCTATGCAGGCTGAGATAAGGATGATGGAAGCAACAATGCCGTCACAACCCTTCTTGATATTAACCGAGAAATCAGGATGGCGCAGGTAAGTATGGTTGGATTCAACGCTGCTGTCGGCCAGTCCGTAAACCGATCCAGAGAGGAAGGTGATCCCTTCAACATAGGGTGTCACCAGGTGCAGGTCAACCTGGGGGATGTTGATAAAAAGGGTCAGACCTATTACCAGTGCGACAAAAAGCATGAGGAAACGAATCATGGTTTTCTTGTTGTTGGTTTCCAATCTCATTCCTCCAGCAATTATACGGCATTGCTGCAGTTAAATACAGCAGGGAATGACAGCCCGCAGAACTGGAGACAGGAAAGCCCGCAGAACTGGAGACAGAGGACAATTGCTACTGGGCGGCCACTGGGGACACGAGAGGTTTTTCTTGCCTTTCAGCTGAAATCACAAAAAAAAAGAAAGCGGAAGAAAATCCTAATTATTCATGATACGATTTTCCTTGAAACCGGGGTCAGTTGGAAATATCGGCTCCGTCCATGGTCTCCGGTATTTGCCCGGATCCTGGGGAAACGTTCAAAACAATGATGCCTCATGCCAAGGCATTGCATACACGAATAAGGTTAATGACATGTTAAAGCAATCCAAGATCTCATCAATTGTCATGATTCTGGCCCTGGTGGTTTCCGCCGGTGTTTCCCTGGGAGCCGCCCAGGATAGCGAAACCCTCAAAATCGGGCTTATCGGCCTGGACACTTCTCACTGCATCGCCTACACCAGGATGCTGAATGATCCTGATAACCCTAATCATGTGCCGGGAGCCAGGATAATTGCGGCCTTCCCAGGAGGGAGCCCCGACATCCCGTCCAGTATCGACCGGCTTCCGGGATACAGAAAGGATCTGGAGGAAAACTGGGGAATTCAGATTGTTGAAACCATTCCCGAACTCCTGGATATGATTGATGCCGTGATACTGACCAGCGTCGACGGAAGAACTCACCTGGAACAGGTGAGGCCCGTATTTGAATCGGGAATGAGGGTCTTCATTGATAAGCCCCTGGCCGCTGACCTGGAAGAAGTAAACAAAATCATCGAGCTTTCCCGGGAAACCGGCACCCCGTTTTTTTCAGCGTCCAGCCTCCGCTTCTTTCCCGGCATAACCAAGCTCAACAACCAGCAGGAGTATGGTGAGATCATAGCGGTTGATGCCTATTCCCCGGCCGGCCTGGAGCCTCACCACACCGATCTCTACTGGTATGGAATCCATGGCGTGGAAACCCTTTATGCCCTGATGGGGCCGGGATGCAGCCAGGTCACCAGGATTTTCAACGAGGATGGTGAAATAGTAGTCGGCTTGTGGAATGACGGCAGGATCTCTTCCTTTCGGGGAATCAGGAAAGGGCCCCATCCTTATGGCGCCAGGGTCTTGACTGACAAGGGTGTGTTCACGTCTGATCCGATTGACGGGTCCCTCTACCGGACCCTGCTTGAGGAAACGGTCAAATTCCTGAAAGGCGGCCCGTCCCCGGTCACTATCGAAGAAATGGAGGAGGTGTTTCGATTCATGACCGCCGCACAAAAAAGCAGCGACCAGGGGGGGATACCTGTCTCAATGTGAGAAGGCTTCCCTGCCCGGATCAGATCATCAGACCCTTGTTCACGCAAGCAGGAAAGGATATAACACCATGAAAAATTACAACATCGGAATAGTCGGACTTGGCTGGGTAGCCGGGGCACACCTGGAAACCTATAAAGCAATTGAGGGGGCCGCCGTAACAGCCGTATGCGATGTCCGTCCCCTGAATTCTGAACAACTGGAAAAAGATTTCGGCATTCCGCTTAAGGTCTACAGTGACTATGAAAAGATGCTAAAAGATGAATCGATCGACATCATAGATATCTGTTCTCCCCATCCTTTTCATCCAGGGCAGGCCATCAAGGCTGCCCAGGCTGGAAAACACGTAGTAATCGAAAAGCCCCTGGCGCCTTCCTTCGGGGAAGCCATTGCCATCAGGGAAGCATTAAAAAAGGCCGGAGTATTCGCCTGTGTATGCCTGGAATGCCGCTTCAGCCAGCATTTCACCATGATCAAATCATTCCTGGACCAGGACCTCCTGGGAGACCTTCATTTCGGAGAGGTCGATTATTACCACGGTATCGGCCCCTGGTACGGTCAATATACATGGAACATCAAAAAAGCAATGGGCATCAGCAGCCTGCTGACCGCCGGAGTTCACGCCCTGGACGCGCTGATGATGTTCATGGGGGACAAGCCGGTGCGGGAGGTTACCAGCTATTCAACCAAATCTAAGAATGAGCTCTTCACGCCTTACGAATATGACACCTCCTCGACCAGCATCCTCAAGTTCGAGGATGGGACCATCGGCAAGGTTTCCTCGATCATTGACTGCCTGCAGCCATACTATTTTCATGTACACCTGGTTGGGCAGTACGGAAGCCTCCTGGATAACAAATTCTACTCCCAGAAGATTTCCGGGATGACCAAGGACCGCTGGAGTACACTGGAAACGGCCTTGATCGACTCCGGCGATGTAGCTGATCACCCGTATCAGCCGCAGTTCCAGGCCTTTATTGACGGCCTTAGGGAAGGGAAAAGCATGCCCCTCACCGACATTGATACAGCTTTCGAGAGCCACAGGGTCGCATACGCGGCTGATATCTCAGCTCTCGAGGGAAGGCCGGTGAAGCTTTCAGAGTTATAGTCCGTCAAACCCGGAGGCTGCCGGGCCAAACAGGGCACCCTGCGGCCCTGCAGCTGAATCAGGAGGGCCTGGAGCGGCGGAAATCAACGGTGCCCCGCCAAAAGACGGAAACAAACTCCGGGTTTGAGGCATAGGAAATAGAAGCGGCAATTCATACAATCCGGACATTAGAATGGTCAAAATGAAAAACACAGCCATCCTTTCAATTGTCTCCCTGTTCCTGCTCAGCTACGCCTGGTCAGCTCCCAGGTATATAGAGACCACCCGGAATGCCAATATCCGTTCGGGGCCTTCCACCAGTTCCACGCTGGTTGCCACGTCCAGGAAAGGTGATATTTTTCAGCTCGTGGAAGAAACTGAGAATTGGTACCTGATCCGGATGTTTTCAGGCAGCGACCGCTATTTGTACAAGACCCTGGGACGGATGACTCCATATGAGCCTGCACTGCCTGGGACCATTGAAGAGCGCAGGAAGGTATTCAGGGAATGGAAGGAATCCGACAGGGAGGCCAAAAATGATGCCGACCGGAGGTATCCCCCGGAAAGCAGCCTGGAACGCAACCTCACCTATTTCCAGCTGCAGTCAGACAGGAAAAAACTGGACATTGCGCACAAAAACAACCTCCAGCCTCCTGACCTGAGAAGGATCGTTTTGGAAGGAAATTTCAAGGGATGGTAGAGGTTCTTTCTTCCCGGGCTGAGCCAGCGATTCGTTTTACGATAATACAGGGATGGCAATACAGGGACCGGATCACTGAAGACAACAAGGAAACATATGACTGAAAGAAGATACCTTCTTAAAATTTCATTAATGCACATTGAACCGGAAATCTGGAGGAGGATTATAGTCCCGGGATCAATCTCCCTGGACAGGCTCCACGATGTAATCCAGATTGCGATGGGCTGGCAGGACTCCCACCTCCATCAGTTTACCATCGCCAATAAAAACTACTCCGACGATCCGGAAATAAAGGCTTCCGGCCTGGATGAAGAGAGGTTCAGGCTGGTTGACCTTCTCAAGCAGAAGGGCCGCAAATTCAAGTATCTCTATGATTTTGGAGACTGCTGGTTCCACGAGATCACGGTTGAAGACAGCAGGGCTTCCGCCCCTGAAATAACCGAACCGGTCTTCTGCGTGGATGGGGCGCGGGCCTGTCCTCCCGAGGACGTGGGCAGTGATGCGGGCTATTACGAGTTCTGCAAGGTCATGGCTGAACCCGACAACCCGCAGCACAAGTCTTACCTGGATTGGCTTACCCATTTCAGTACCGCCTCTGTCAGCATGAATTATGACCCGGAATGCTTCAACAGGGAGCAGGTCAACACTGAACTTCGCAAATATTTGAGATGGTCAAGGAACCGGAGCCTTCCCTGGGAAACCAGGTGAACCCGGCTTGCGGCCTGGATCCACCGCGCACGTGCAATGAACCCCGGTTCCTCTGGAAAGCGGGATTGGCCCTGCGGGCCTTCAAAACCCCGCGGGTCTCCGTTCCGCTGCATAATCAGCCGGGGAAAGGAAAGGAATAAAATGAAAAACTTCAAATACTTCAACCCGACGACAATCATTTTCGGAAAAGGGTCCATTGCTGAAATAAGTTCCCACATAACCCTTGATTCAAAGGTCCTGCTGCTGGCCGGAGGAGGCTCCATCAAGGCCAATGGAGTCTATAACCAGGCCAGGGATGCGCTTGCAGGCTATTCCGTGGTGGAGTTCTGGGGAATTCAGCCCAACCCTGAATATCAAACCTGCATGCAGGCCGTCAAAAAGGCCAGGGAAACGAAGGCGGACTTCATCCTGGCTGTGGGAGGAGGTTCGGTTCTCGACGCCGCCAAGTTTATCGCCGCCGCCTCACTCCATGAAGGCGGAGACCCCTGGGAAATGATGGGGGACCGGAGTTCCGTCAAGCCGGCCCTTCCCATAGGCTCCATCCTGACACTTCCGGCCACCGGGTCAGAGGCTAACGGCAACGCGGTGATATCAAGAAGGGAGACCAGCCAGAAACTGGCGCTTTCCAGCCCCACGCTGTGGCCCCGCTTCGCGGTACTCGATCCGGAAACCACCTTTTCCCTTCCTGAAAGACAGACGGCCAACGGAATTGTCGACGCCTTTGCCCACGTGGCTGAACAATACCTCACCTATGACGTGAACAGTCCCCTCCAGGACAGGCAGGCCGAAGGAATCCTGCTGACATTGATTGAAGAGGCTCCAAAGGTCAAGTCCGACCCCCGAGACTATGAAGCCCGGGCCAACATCATGTGGGCAGCCACCAATGCCCTCAACACCCTGATCGGCTGCGGAGTGGTTCAGGACTGGTCCACCCACATGATCGGCCATGAGCTCACGGTCATCCACGGCCTGGACCATGCCAGGACCCTGGCCATTGTCATGCCCTCTCTCCTCCGTTTCCAGAAAAAGCACAAACAGGGGAAACTCGCCCAGTACGGACGGCGGGTCTGGGGACTGAGCGGGGCGGATGAAGAGGTAGCCGACGCAGCAATTAACAAAACCGAGGAGTTTTTCAGGGAAACCGGAATCAAGACAAGGTTTTCTGATTACGGCATCGACGTTGAGACCTGCCTGGTGGCCGCTGAAAGGGTTACTTCCCGCATGGGCAGCCTGGGAGAACGGGGCAACCTGGACAGGGCGGCCATTGAAACCATCCTGAAAAACAGCAGGTAAGGGCCCGGCCCAACCCCCGGAGGCGTACTTGACAGTACGTCGAGGAGGCCGAGGGCGCGTATCTCGGGGTCGGGGTCGGTATCGCTATCGGGGTCGATTCCCCGACCGTAGTTTCCCGGACCGTAAGGATTCAGGGTCGGCTCAGCGATTCTTTCGATTTCCGACGCCGATACCGACTTGATATTAGCCCGCAAGATCAGGCCGACTGATAGCAACCCAGCAGCTTGAAGACGAGTGTTTTCTTCTCCACTCGTTCCAGGATACCCTTCACTGCCGGATCATCAGGCGAACCCACGAAGTCCAGGAAAAACTGGTAATTTCCGGGATCATTGCGCTTCGGCATCGATTCAATCCTGGTCAGGTTCATACCGGCCTCGGCAAAATCCCCCAGAATTTCCACCAGTGCCCCGGCCCGGTGCTCGGTCATGAAGACGATGGAACATTTGTTGCCGGAATTCGCTTTCACCTTCCTGGAAATGACAAGGAACCTGGTCATGTTCCCGGGATTATCCTCAATTGCTTCCCTGACTACCTTGAGATTGTAATAATCAGCGCAAAAACGGCTGGCTATGGCGGCACTGGCCTCAGGCCGGGCCTTCTGCAGCATCTTGGCCGCGGCCGCTGTCCCGTGAAACGGCCTGGCTTCAAGGCGGTTGGAACGGATATATTCACTGCAGTGAGACAGTGTGGTACTTCCGGAATAGACAACCCTGATATCATCAGGGTCCACATCCCGCAGGGTGAGCAGGCTGTAGCTGATGGGGAGGCGGATCTCGCTCACAATCCTGAGTTCAAGTTCAGGGTCGGCCAGAAACTCGTTGACCTCCATAACCGTACCCCCCAGGGAGCTCTCCACCGGTACGATTCCGTAGTCGAAAAACTCGTTTTCCACGCCCCTGAAGATTTCACCCACACTGTTACAGCTGATGCAGAAAAAATCGGGGCTGTGAGTCATGGCCGCAACTTCACTGAATGAACCATGCTCGCCCTGGAAACCTATCAGCCTCAGATGGTCACCCTGAAGGCGCTTACTTTCCCCGATTATCTGCAAAAACAGGTTCCGGCAGAATTCAGGCTTGATCAGCCCCTGGGAGTGGGCTTCAATATAGTCGAGAACCTGGTCTTCCCGCTTGCTGTCAGTGATGCCCTTCTTTAGCGTGGTGGTCCTCAGGGCATACTCCATCCTTGTGTTCAGAAGCTTTAACAGCTCGAAATCGATGGTATTAATCTTCTTTCTAATCTCGTCCAGCGTCATTGCGAATATTCTACCTCAGGTGACAGAAAATTGATAACGGGGGATTGAAGCTTCCTGCTGATACGAGGGGAACACCTGAATATAAGCCCTACTCCCCCCACCAAAAAAGGGCGCCAAAAAAGGCGCCCCTTTGAAAAAAATTCCCGCCGAATCAGCTATGAACTGGTTCTGGGCTGCCTTTCAGTCCCGGGAACCGGAACTTCAGCCTTGTATCCGACTTTACCCATCTTGAATTCCTCGGGGCCGAGATCCATATCAGAAGCCTCCATCTCTTCCCAGGTGATCTCCCGTCCGGTGTAAGCGGCCTCCCGGCCCATGATGGCAGCCAGGGTCACCTCTCCGCCATCCGTCTTCAGT
>CAZOGT010000017.1:8044-18450 GCA_964579015.1 uncultured Acidobacteriota bacterium
ATTTGGCGGTATCTGTGGCGCGATTATAAGTGGTCCCCGCCCTGATCGCGACGATCGTATCAATATGCTCCTGGACATAGGGATTATTGTCCATCTCTACGCCTTCGACACTCCCTTTTTCCTGGCGCCCCCATGTGACCTTGTTCTGGTCATACTGCCAGACAATTTCCCCGTTGAGGTCATAGATGGTATCGCGGCAGTTGGTGGCTCCCTTGGTTCCGACGATAAAATCAGAGACGTTGTTCACGCAGCCGTCAATCTGGCGGCATTTCGCCTCCAGGTGAATTCCGCTTTCCATCTCGTAGTCAACGCTGAAGAAATCATACTGGTCACCGGTCACGCGGCGCATCCTGGCGCCCATGCCGACAGCCTTGACCGGAGTTTCCCCGAGAAACCATAACTGGTTGTCCATGTTATGGATGAACTGTTCCACGATGTGATCCCCTGAGAGCCAGCACCAGTTAACCCAGTCGCGAACCATCGCTTCCATTTCCGACCACTCCGGTTTTGGCTCCCTGTACCATAGCTGTCCAGTCAGGTAATAGGCGCGCGCGGCCCTCAATTCACCAATTGCCCCGTCCATGACGCGGTTGTAAGTCTCCTGGTAGCTCCCCATGTGGCGGTACTGGGTACCGGTGCCAACGCAAAGATTCAAGGCCTCGGCCCTTTCAGCGGTTTCAAGGATTGACCTTACCCCGACCGGATCAACCGCCAGCGGTTTTTCAAGGAAAACATGTTTCCTGGCCTCTACGGCGGCCTTGAAGTGTTCCGGCCTGAACTTGGGAGGAGTGGCACTGATAATGTAATCAACATCAGATTCCAGCAATCTCTTGTAGGCATCGATTCCGAAAAAGCAGTTCTCGTCGGTTACTTCCATGCCGGATTCCGCCCTTGATTCGATTCTTTCCCTGGCTCCCTGCAGCCGGTCCTCAAACAGGTCAGCCATTGCCACAAGCTTCAGGTTAGGCCCGGCTTCCAGGAAATTCATGGCTGCCCCGGTGCCACGGCCTCCGCATCCAATCAGCCCGGCCCTGATCTCTTTTCCATCAGGCGCCGTGACGGGCCCCTTGGAAACTTTGGGACCCAGGCTGGTAACCGTTTCTTCAGGTGCGGCCTTGGCACAGGCGACCGCGGTAGCTCCGGCAGCAGCTGCGGCAATAAACATCCTTCGACTCAAAGCGGAGTCCAATTTTGCGTCATCCATCGTTCTGATTCCTTTCTCTCTCCGTTAATAGGGATTAATTCTGGCAATGGAACAGTATTGAAAAAAACATCCTTCCCACGATGCGCGTTCAGGCAGGAGCAGGAAAGCAAATCTTCCAAACCAGATTAACCGGGCTGTCACCCATCAGATTACAGGCCCGGACTAATGATGCTCTATATTACAAAATTTTCTTGAACTTATTCAAAACAATATTTTTAAATCTCTGATTGACTACGATACCGCGCTGCCTTTGTTTCACAGTAAAACCGTCAAGCTTCAAGCCCTGCCCTCCAGATTGAAGCACTCCTTTCGGATTACCCTGCAATTTCGGACTGCCTTTCAAGGAATCCTGAAAGCGACGTTCCCGGTCCGTGTCATCTGCCGGGAGCAGGCCAGGCGCCTGCGGCCGGCATCCTAATCCAAAATTTCGATTCCCAGGATGTAGTCAAGCTTGGGAAAATCCCTTTTTAAATACTCGTTTCCCTGGGTATAAATCAATTTATAAAGAGGGCCTTCTCCCACCGGCCTTCCCTCCCCGTAACCGTCATAGAGTGAATCCAGGACATCCATCCCGCTGGTAATCCGCCCTATCGGAGGAAAGCCCTGACCGTCAAGAAACGTATTGTCTTTCAGGTTAAAGAACAGCTGGGTGCACCTTTTTCCGGGTCCATCCTGAGCAAAGGTCAGATAACCCCTGAGGTTTTTAACTTCCGGAAGGCCGGGATCATCAGGAATAAAGGCGTCCTTCCAGACCATGTCAACCTCGGGATTGCCGTTGTAGGCAAACTGGGCTACCGTACCGTTTACCCTGTAAAAAGGCGACTCGTCAAAAAAACCCAGCCGGACCAGATTAAAAAACCGGTCAACGCCCTTCGGGGACCATTCCCTGATGACTTCCATGGTGATATCACCCTTGCTCGTTCTCACCAGGAGATCCAATCTCTCCGGGGCCTTGTCCCTGTGAAGCGAGGGGACAAGGAGCCTGGCATCCACCTCTGCAGCCTCTTCGGAGTCAGTAGAATCATTGGGGCGGGAAGCCTCCTCTCCCGGAGCACACCCTGTCCCCAGGTACAAAGAAAGCACCAATAAAGCCCACATGAAAACCATTCTGCAATCGATATTCATTACAAATTCCAAATAGAAGAGAATTTTACCCCCCTGCCCTGTCAGTTCAACCGTATCCGGTTTGAACCATACCCGTGAAGAAGGCGGTCGGAATATTTTCTGATAATATTACCGAATATGGATTCAAATATCAGAAATGCCTCGATTGAGGAGCTTCTCAGGAAAAAAAATCCGGAGAATGCCTCACAAATTCTGGCCGCGGCGCAGAGGGCCCTTGCCGGAGAAACCTCAACCGAAAACCCCGAAACCTGGCATCTCTTCCTTGACATTACGCGCAGGCCGGCCTGGCTGCAAGCCCTGGGCAGCCGCGAAAAGAGGTATGAGTGGGCTGAAACTGTCTTCAGGATTATCGAGATTTCCGGCTACTCCCTGGAAATACTCTTCAGGCAGAGGGCGGCAGAACATCCTGACCATCCCTTTCTTCAGGAAACCTCAGTGGACGGCCTGCATGCCTGGTCATACAAGGCGGTCCTGCAGAACCTGCGGGCCACAGCAGCGGTTTTACTGACTACTGCTCCCGGGGGCAGGCCGAGAGTCGGAATTATATCGGCCAATACCCCGGAGAGTGCCGGTTGCGACCTGGCCTGCCTGGTGCATGATATCCTGGTGGCCCCTCTCAGCCCCCACCTCAACCGGGATGAACTGACCTGGATTATCCAGACCCTGCAGTTGAACCTCATCGCCGTGGGAAGCGCCTCCCTCAGGGACCGGGTCGGCAAAATCATCAAAAACCTCGGAATGGATACCAGAATTGTACTCCTGAATCCGGACATACCCCAGGAGAACCCAGGGGAAATAAGGCTTCACGCCCGGTGCGCAAGGATAGACGAATCCGAAATAAGGGCGGCCCTGGATGGAAGGGAACGCAAGGGACTGCACCAGACGCTGACGATCATGTTTACTTCAGGCAGTACCGGACATCCAAAAAGTATCCGCTACACGGCCTTCAACCTTCTGACCAAAAGGTTTGCCAGGGCCGCCGCACTTCCGGACGTGGGGGATGATGAGGTGCTGCTTTGCTACCTGCCCCTCTATCATACATTCGGCCGCTACCTGGAACTCATGGGCGCTCTCTTCTGGGGCGGAACCTACGTCTTTACCGGTAACCCCTCCTATGAGACCCTGCTTAACGGCCTGAAACGCATCCAGCCGACCGGGCTTGTCAGCATTCCACGCCGCTGGCAGCAGATCAAAAGCAGCTGCCTCAAGAGTTTCGGAAGCCTGGGGGAAGGTGAACTGAGGGAAGACGCCTTCCGCCAGGTCACCGGTAAGCGGTTGAGGTGGGGACTGTCCGCTGCCGGGGCGCTGGAACCCCAGACCTTCCATTTTTTCCAGAGGTATGGCGTGGAGCTCTGCAGCGGATTCGGAATGACGGAGGCAACAGGCGGAATAACCATGACGCCTCCGGGAGAGTATATTGACCACACAGTCGGAATACCCCTTCCCGGAATCAGGGTGAGGCTGGTTGAAAACAATGAGCTCGAAATCTCCGGGCCTTACGTTGGACGGTACCTGGAAGATCCTGAACCTGATCTTCCAGGTGAATACTGGCTCCCGACCGGGGACGTATTCAGGCAGCATCCGAACGGCTACATGGAGATAGTTGACAGGGTCAAGGACCTCTACAAGAACAGTAAGGGGCAGACCATCGCCCCGACAATTATTGAGCAGCAGCTGGACCAGGTTCCGGGCATCAGGAGGTGTTTCCTGGTTGGGGACGGAAAAGCCTACAATGTACTCCTGATAGTCCCTGAAAAAAACGATCCCATACTGGACAACAGCCAGAATGAGGATGCTTCACGGGACTATTTTGACCAGGTGATAGCGGCAGTCAACTCTGATCTGGCACCTTATGAAAGGGTGGTTAATTTTGCGGTTCTGGATCGGGATTTCTCGCTGGAAGAGGAGGAATTGACACCCAAAGGGTCTTTACGGCGCAAGGTCATTGAAAAAAATTTCAGCGAGATCATTGACCAGATGTATATCCAGGACCATGCTGACCTGGAGCTTGAAAAATTATCCTTAAACGTGCGTATCCCCAGGTGGTTTTTCAGGGATCTGAGCATCCTGGAAACCGACATAATTGCCGACAAATCAGGCTTGTTGAACAAGCGGAGCAGAAAAAGGCTCCTCATATCAGCCAACCATGAACGCGGGACAATCCGTATAGGAGACCTGGAATACCGGCTGAAGGAAGACATCATCAACCTTGGGCTGTTCGCCAGGCAGCCGATGCTCTGGTTTGCCAATCCCGGACTTGTGGATTTCTGTCCCTGCAGGGAAGGCTGGGACTATCCTGCCGAACAGGTTTCCCAGCAGGTATATCTTCCTGAAGGCATCGAATTCCCGACAGATAAATGGATGCCGGGGGCTCTGGAAAAAGATGTTTTTCCCGAACTTCAGGACCGGCAAACGGTTTCAGGGCACCATTTCTGCGTCAAGGCTCTTTATTCAGAGCCGAAGCATGCCCTGGAGGCCCTGGAAAGGCTGGCTGAGATGCTCCCGGAAGCCAAGCTTCAAACCGGGAACGCCATCCGCAGAAGATTGGAGGCCCTGGCTTTCCACCCTGAATTCAGGATCCGCTGCGAAGCCTATAAAATCCTGATGCTGGATGAACAGGTCCCTGACTACAGCAGAAGGCTGCCTACCTTCCTGCTTTCCGGAAGACCTTTTCTCAGCAAGAAAAGCATGGAGGAAATAGCATCCTCCGGCTTCGAAAAATTCAGGCTTGTTTCACTTCGGAAAAGGCTGCTTCACTACCGGACAGTCCTCTCCTCTTCACAGGACAATTCCATAGTCCGCTCCCAGATGCATGACATGTTCACCCTCCTTGGGGAGTTGGTAAAACATCACCCGGAGTTCTATAACCAGATCAGGGCCGAACTGATCAGCTGGCTGCTGGACCGGAGATTCCCCTCCATCTCCAGGCTGGCCAAGCGGCATCTCGACAGAATCGTGGTGCACTTCGAAGAGGACCTGGCCGAGAAAATGGCAAAGGCCGGCAACCAGTACTGGCTACAGAGAATCATTTTCGATGACCAGTTGCCGGCAAGGGAAAAAAGGGACCTCAAGACCATTTTGATCAACACCACTTTTCTGAAGGAATCAGTGATCCTGGCTTTCGATGAACCCGATTTCAGCATCCAGCAGGTCCCCCCAGAAGGGATCTGGATCTCCAAGGTCTTCTCATTTCAGCACCGCCACCTTTATCGAGCCAGTATCAATACCCTGAGCGGAAAGCACCTGGACCTGCTGATTGCAGTACAGCCCGAGGAAGACCAGCACGCGTTCAGGGCAACAACTTACTGGATGGTGGCCCTGCATGACCGTCCCGACACCCACCCGGTGGTACGGCAGTTCGGGTGTTACCGTCCGGAACTGAAAGCCCTCTCCATGGGACTGGTGAATGAACTTACAGTATGGGAGAAAATCAGGGATTATGCAGAAGCCGGCTTCGTTGAAACCCTGCCGTCGAGGAGGCAATGGAGAAATCTCTTTATCCGGGGACTGCAGGCCTTCTTCACCGGATGGATCCACAGTGAAAAGCAGATCGTGCCCGGGCCGGTCTCACCAATGAACGTAGCCGTGCATACTGCTGATTTCAGGACTGATATCCGTATCCTTTCCCTGATGGACTGGAACCGCTACAAGGACCCGCTTTCCATGATCAAGCCGATGTTGAGGAATTTTTTCCAGCAGACAATTTCCCATTACCCTGCAACCCTGGAAAGACTCGACCTTAAATGGCTGCTGGAAGCATGCGTGGAAGCCGCCGGGGTTGATGAGGCTTCCGAATTCATGGAAAGCCTGCTCAGGCAGATGAAGGTTTCCGAGCTTTCCGGATATGAAAAAAGGCTGAGGGAAATCCTGCCTGGATTCCTTGCGGATCTCAGAAACAGGTATTTTGTGCCCTTGAGCATCCGCTGCGCCGTGGAACGATACCGGGACTGGCTGGATTCAAACCCCGGATCCACTGCCCTTGCCAGGGAATACCAGATAAAAGGCCTTATGAACCTTTACCAGACCGACATCCATGGTGATATCGGCCGCTATTACCTTTACCGCCACACCTACTTTGCGGCAACCGGAAGCGCCACCAGGGAAGCATTTGATGAACTGCTCAAGCGGATGTTCATGCACCCTGAAAAAAAGCCGATCCAGATGCTTGAACTATCGAACCTCCAGTCGGCCCTGGAGAATCCGGATGACCGCCTGGTATTCAGCCGGCTGCTTTTCCCGGCCCTGAAGGCCACTGAACCGGTGGATATCATGACGATCGGCCGCGGAGAAGAGCCTCAGGTCGTTGTCGCCTCGCTGATCAAGGACAACAGGGGAGAACGCTATACGGTTCGTGATGTAGTGAATCCCGCGGAGATCGGAAAGCTCCACAAGATATTCCTTGAGACCGGCCTCTCTCTGAACCTCGGCCGGCGGGAGGAATTCCTGGTCCTGCTTGACCACGACGAAGAGGTGGTCGGCGGGGTCTGTTACCGGATGATCGATCCCTCGGTTTCCCAGCTCGACGGGGTTGCGGTAATCCGGTCACTCAACGGGAGAGGCCTGGGCGGACAGGTGCTTGAAGACTTCTGCAGCAGGATGAGCAGCCAGGGCGTAAGGTTGATCAATACCCAGTTCATTTCCAGGGAATTCTATACTGCTCACGGATTCCGGGTGAATGAACGCTGGTCCGGGCTGGTCCGGTTCCTGCAGCCGGAAGCAACAGGGGAATAGAAACCTGCAACGGTACATCCCCTCCCTATTCCACTGCGGGTTCAAGGAGGTTTATGGTGCCGGCATCGCTGTTGATCGCAGCTTCAATGCCGATCGGGACGGTAAACTTCTCGGCCTCATGGCCGATCATCGCCCCCTGCCAGGCCGGAATCCCGAGAGGCCTGACAAAATCATCAAACAGTTCTTCCAGGGTCAGTGACCCGTATCCCTCCCCGGGTCCGCAATCAGTACACTTCCCGAAGATGAACCCATTAGCGGCATCCAGGATCCCAGCCAGTTTGAGCTGGGTCAGCATCCGGTCTATCCGGTAAATATTTTCTCCGACATCTTCCAGGAAAAGAATGGAATCCTTGAAATCAGGAAGGTACCCGGAACCGATAATCGCCGTCAGCACCGTGAGGTTTCCGCCCAGCAGACGACCGGCGGCCCGGCCTGGTGTTATGGTCACCACCCGGTCCCTGACCTGGGTCAGGTTGTTGCCCTTGTACTCCGGATTCCTTAATACAGGAGCCTCTTTCCCGAATAAAATCTTCCTGAAATAACCGGTTGAAAAGGAATTCCATGGGCCCATCCCTACCGGGCCGTGAAAAGTGACCAGCCCGGTCCGGGCAAAAATCGAAAGCAGCAGGGCCGTGACATCACTGTATCCCACCAGGATTTTGGGATTCTTCCTGATATTTTCAAAGTCAACCAGGGGCAGCAGCCGGGCGCAGCCCCAGCCTCCGCGCACCGCGATGATCCCCTTGATTTCCGGATCAGCAAACTGCCGGTTCAGGTCAGCCGCGCGCTCCTCATCAGTGCCGGCAAAATAACCCCGGCGCCTCAGCACGTTTTCACCCAGCCTTACCTTCAGCCCCAGTGCCTCCATGCTCTCCCTGACGATCTGTACACTGTCCCTTAATGCGGTGGCACTTGCCGGGTTTACCAGGGCCACGGTATCACCTTCCCGCAGCCGTTCCGGCTTGATAACCGGCAATCCAGTCCCCGGATCCCCTCCCAGGCCGAGGCCGGCGGCTGCCAGCCCGGTTCCCGCTGCACCAATAAATTTCCGGCGGTCAATGCTCATTTTTTATCTCCGTCATACCTGTACCCGCTCCATATTGCACATTCGCCGCATCCATCCGCCTCAGCTGCTCCCAGCAGAGGAAGAGGGCCCGGGGGAGGTGGAAACAACCTTTCCACTTCCCGCCCTTGAGATAGAGCAGCACTTTTCCCTGGCGGTTCAGGTATCCGAACCATTCACCATTCACCGGGTCCGAAAAACGGCCCCAGGCATACTCGTGAACCCTGTCGAACCATTCCATGCACTTCCAGTTGCCTGTCAGGCGCCAGGCCATGCTGAGAGCCACCAGGCTTTCAAGGTGTACCCACCAGAGCTTCTGGTCCCATTCCAGCTGCTGCAGGGGCTTGCCCTCCGAGTCCTTGAAATAGAAAATACCGCCATACTGGTCATCCCAGCCGAAATCCAGGACCGAAAGCAGGATCTCCACAGCACGGTCAATGACCGCCCGGTCACCCTGCCCCTCGGCAATCTGCATCAGGAACCAGAGCGCTTCAATACCGTGGCCTGGATTGATCAGCCGTCCGTCAAAGGTATCGGAGAAATCACCCCCAGGGGTGGAAAATTCGTGCAGCAGGAGTCGATCCTGGTCCAAAAAACGGCCAAACAGCGCCTCCCGAGATTCTCCCGTTGTCTTTTCCGCCAGACCGCCAGGCAGAAGCCATGCCAGCTCCGTGGTCAGGTTGGCCAGGATCATCGGCAGGGCCAGGCTCTCCATGGGCCTTGTTCCGGGCACTGCCTTTTCGTACCGGCCCTTCGGCTTCTTTCTTCTTTTCAGGATCCGGTTATAGAGGCCCAGCGCCAGGTCCTTCATCTCTTCATCTTCTGAGGCTCGGGCATACTCACCAGCAGCCATGGCTGTAAAACAGTCAGAGAAGATGTTGTATGGCTGGACCAGGGGCCGCCCTTCCCGGGTCACTGAAAAATAGCAGTTTCCGTTTTTGTCCATGGCGTTCCGGGCCAGGAAATCCATGCCCAGTTCAGCCATCTCCAGCCAGGCTGCCTTCTGTTCCAGGCGATTGTATAACATGGAGAAGGTCCAGACCTGCCGGGCCTGCAGCCATATGAACTTGTCCTGGTCATAGACCTTTCCCTCCCGGTCCAGGCAAGTGAAATAACCGCCGTATTCCCGGTCCGGAGAAAATTTCTCCCAAAAGGGCAATACATCCTTCAGCAGGGTTTCACTGTAGATCCTGGCGAGCGCATTGCAGCGCATCTTGATTTCATTGCCGTCCATGTTCTCCTGTCTCCGGATAAGTAAAACCTAAAATTATTATTATATAACCTGACCCCGTCCAGGTCCCCGTTCAAGAACTGACCCGATACTCTCTCCGGGTATCCGGACAGCCTGCGGATTAACTCAAAAGAACACAATGTAAAGGCTTACCACGGTAATGACGATCCCGGCAATGGCAAACTTCATGCCGGTGGTAACTTCACTCTCCACCTTGCGGATCACCGGCATCGGTTTGGGATTCTCAAGGGGATACATCAGGGTATAGACCACAATGAAGGCGCTTATAACCAGGAAGGTTATTGCCATATGATGCAGGAACGCCACGTTTGGCAGCTGCCACAGCAGCAGTCCGTAGACCGGCAGATTAAGAAGCATTCCGATAACCGCGGCACGGGAAGGGACCTTCTTCCAGATGATTCCAAAGAGGAAGGCAGCCACTACACCCGGCTGGATAAATCCCCAGAACTGCTGGAGAAACATGTACAGACCCTTATCAAAGGTGTCCACGATCGGCGCCCAGAGGCATCCCAGGGTGATCAGGACAACGGTCACTATCCGTCCGACCAGGACCTGCTTTTCCGTAGAGCTGTCCTTTTTTATGTGCCGCTTGTAAATATCAATGGTCAGGATGGTGGCGGCTGAATTCAGGAGAGAATCAAGGGTGCTCATTACCGCTCCGAAGAGCGCGGCGAACATGATTCCAATCAGCCCGGCCGGCAGGATCTGCTGGATCAGGTAGGGATAGGCCTCATCCTGGGTGGGAATCAGATCTCCGTATAGTTCATAGGCAATGATTCCCGGAAAGACCACGATGAAGGGAATCAGGATCTTCAGGGAAGCCCCGAAAAGCATGCCCTTCTGCCCCTCCTGCAGGGTCTTGGCGGCCAGGGTGCGCTGGGTGATGAACTGGTTGAGCCCCCAGTAGAAAATGTGAGGGACCCAGAGGCCGCCGATAAAAACGGCCACCCAGGGCATGTCCGGGTGGTTCCATGGCAAAACGGTATGCAGCTTGTCGCCGGAAAGCTCCACGAACCTGCCGATGCCCCCAA
>CAZOGT010000018.1:0-1050 GCA_964579015.1 uncultured Acidobacteriota bacterium
CGCCTTGTCAACTCCATCGAACAGATCGATGAAGGCGTCTCCATCTGGCGCAGGAAAGAACCGTTTATTTCAGCCTTGCACCGGTCCAGCTCTTCACTGGTAATCCGCTCCTGCCTGATCCTTTCCATTTCGCTGAATATTTCAGCCAGGGATGCAGCGGCAACGCTGTTGTTCACGCTGGTGGACACTGTAAAGGTCCCGGCGTAATTGTTCTGCCTCAAATATGAGTATGCCCCGTACGTAAAGCCCTTGTCCTCCCGGAGGTTCATAAAAATCCTGGAACTCCCGCCTCCGCCGAAAGCCTGGTTGAGAAGCTTCAAAGGCAGATGATTCCCTATTCTCCGGGAAGGGGCGTGCAGTCCCACCATGATCTTGACCTGCTGTGATCCGGCCCTGTGGATCAGGCAGACCTTCCGCCCCGGCGGGGATACGCCAGTAATTAACGGCTCAACCAGGCCTTTATTTCCGGCCCTTCCCATGAACTTCCGCGCCAGACTCAGGGAATCCTCCGCTGACAGGGGACCGGAAAAGCCCATTATCCCGGAGGAAGGCGAAAACCTCTCCTGGAAAAAACTGCGGAAATCATCCGTTTCAAGCTCATCAATGGTTGCGGGGTCTACCGTGCAGTTGGCAAGGGGACTGCCCGGGAAAAGCTCACCGTACAGACGTTCCCTGGCCAGATATGAGGGATTGGACCGTTGCGCGGCAAGGTTGCCTCTCCACCGAACCGCTGATTTTGCCCATTCCTCCTCCGGGAATGAAGCCCCATGCATGATATCGGACAGCAGTTCCAGAGCCTCTTCCGTAAAATTCTCGAGGAACTTGAACTGCACCAGGGTGTACTCCAGGAAGACCCGGCAGCTGTAATCAATCGCATACCTGTCCATCTCCGCTGCTATCTGCCGGGAAGAGCGTTTTTCAGTCCCCTCCTTCAGCATATCGGACATCAGCTGTGCAAGGCCTCTTTTACCTTCCGGATCGTGCAGGCGTCCGGATGGCAGGCCCAGGACAATTGAAACCCGGGGAAGATACCCATTCTCAATGTTGATC
>CAZOGT010000018.1:1060-18348 GCA_964579015.1 uncultured Acidobacteriota bacterium
CACCTCCAGCCCGTTCTCAAGAATCGAAACGGGAATCTCAGGAAAATCAAGGTTTTTTACGGGTCCCGGAGGTGGCGGAATATTTCTCATGTTGCCAGACCTGATCTTTCCATCCGCTTTCCTTCTGAAAACCGGCAAGGCGGATGCTTCTGCGTTTCTCCTAGCCCTTATCAGCCTCAGGAATTACTGTTATTAACGTAAGCTTCTCTTCTGAAAAAACTTCCAGGGCCGACCTTTGTATCCGTTCCGGGGTCACTTCAAGATACCTGGTCAGGTGCCGGTTGATCATTTCAGCCTCCCCCAGGCAGGAATGAAAAAACCCCAGCAGCTCTCCCACTGACGAAGAGGTCGACATCATTGAAACCTGCCTGTAGATAAGCTGGTTGCGGGCCATTTCCAGTTCTTCGCCGGAGATTCCATTCCTCCCGATCTCGGCCAGGTCACCCTGTAATTCATCCACGACCGCTTCTGGTGCCGGCCCATCCTGGAGAAGAGCCGAAATCCTGAACACCTGTGGGCCCACCTGTTGGTCAGGCCCCGCATACAGCTCTGTCATCCAATTGTTTTCATAAACATACTTGCGATATAAACGGGAGGAATCCCCATCCACCAGGATCACCGACAGGAGCGTAAGGTCGTAATACTCATCACCCGCCATTTCCCCCATCATGTACCCCAGGGTCACAGCAGGCAGCACAGCCAGCCGGTCATGAATCACCTCCCGCCTGGATTCTTTCCGTCCCTGTTCTCTGAGATCAGGAGTAAAGGGAGCCGTACGGTCTTTGATATCTTCAAAAAAATAGCGGGTTTTCCCCAGGGCCTCTTCCGGGTCAAAATCCCCCGAAAGTACCAGGACCGCATTTCCGGGGCCATAAAATTTCCTGTGAAAAGCCTGGATATCTTCGAGGCTGCATCTTTTCAGGTCCTCTTCCAGGCCGATGATCGGATGGGCGTAAGCCCAGTTTCCGTAGGCAATTTCATCAAACCTCAGGTGGGCCGGACCGTAGGGGCGGTTATCATAGCTCTCCTTCTTTTCTTCCAGGACCGTTTGCCGCTGGTTCTCAAAATTTTCCGTACTGATGCTGAGAGACCTCATCCGGTCCGCCTCCAGCCAGAGAACCAGGTCCAGGTAATGCGAGGGAACCGTCTCAAAGTAGTGGGTTCGGTCCTTGCTCGTGGAAGCGTTCCACTCACCGCCTGCCCTGTCAATCAGGTCACCGTGCTCGTTGGGCCCGAGGTTTCCTGAACCCTGGAACATCAGGTGTTCGAAAAGATGCGCCAGCCCCGAGCGCCCCCTGCTTTCATGGCCTGAACCTACATTGTAATAGAGGCTGAGATGGACCAGCGGAATACGCCTGTCCGGGGAGAGAATGACCTCCAGCCCGTTGGACAGCCTGTGGTTTGAAAACCTTATTTCCGGTACCGTGAATTTCTCCATAAAATCGAGTTTCCTCAAAGGGTATGAGAAGGCCTGTTGACATCCGGGGGATCCGGAATGCATCCCGGCCCGGTCATCATTTCCCTGCCATTTTTGCCCATGAGTCACGCAAGGGCACGGTCCGGTTGAATACCAGCCTGTCAAACCCGGCGTCCCTGCTGTCAAGGCAGAAATACCCGAGCCTTTCAAACTGGTAATTGCGGCCCTTTTCAGCAGCGGCAAGCGCCGGCTCCAGCTTGCATCCCGACAGCACCCGGAGAGAATCCGGATTCAGGGATTCCAGGAAATCGCCTTTCCCTTCCATGGGATTCTGGCTGGTAAACAGCCGATCATAGAGGCGGACTTCCGCTTCAAGGGCGTGCCTTGAGGAAACCCAGTGAATGGTCCCCTTCGGCTTCCGTCCGTCCGGGGCGTCCCCACCTTTGGTAGCCGGGTCATAGGTACAATGGATCTCGGTCACATTCCCTTCCGCATCCCTTACCATGTCCGTGCAGGTCACAAAGTAGGCATACCTGAGGCGAACCTCCCTGCCCGGGGCCAGGCGGAAAAACTTGCGGGGAGGGTCTTCCATGAAATCATCCCTTTCAATATAAAGCTCCCTGCCGAAGGGCACCTTGCGCTTCCCGGCTTCCGGGTCCTCCGGATTGTTCACAGCCTCCAGGTCTTCCTCGCGGTCTTCAGGGTAGTTGGTTATCACCAATTTCAGGGGATTCAACACCGCCATGTACCTGGGAGCGGACTTGTTCAGCTCCTCCCTTATGGAATTCTCAAGCCGGGCCACGTCGATGAGCACATCACGCTTCGCCACTCCGACCTCGTCACAAAACCTGCGTATTGAAGCCGGGGTATAGCCCCTTCGCCTCAGACCTGAAATAGTCGGCATTCTCGGATCATCCCATCCGGCAACATGCCCTTCTGTGACCAGCTGGAGAAGCTTCCTCTTGCTGAGAATCGTGTAACTGAGGTTGAGGCGGGCGAATTCAATCTGCTGGGGCCTGTAGACTCCCAGCCGCTCAAGTATCCAGTCATAGAGAGCCCGGTTGTTTTCAAACTCCAGGGTACAGATGGAATGGGTGATCCCCTCAATGGAATCGGAAAGGCAATGCGTAAAATCATACATCGGGTAGACACACCATTTATCCCCGGTCCGGTGATGAGATGCATGTTTGATCCTGTAGATTGTCGGGTCACGCAGGGTAACGTTGGGGGATGCCATGTCGATCCTGGCCCTGAGGATTTTCGATCCATCCGGGAACTCCCCGTTCTTCATCCTCTCAAAAAGGTCCAGGTTCTCCTCCACTGAACGGTCCCGAAAGGGACTGTTTTTCCCGGATTCGGTCAGGGTTCCACGGTAGGCCCTGATCTCTTCAGCCGATAGGTCGCAGACATATGCGTCCCCTGACCTGATCAGCTGCAGGGCATATTCATATAACTGATCAAAATAATCGGAGGCATAATAAAGGCGGTCCTCCCAGTCAAAGCCAAGCCAGGACACGTCCTCGATTATTGAATCAACATACTCGGCCTCTTCCCTGGTCGGATTGGTGTCATCAAACCGAAGGTTGCACAATCCCCCATATTCACGGGCCAGCCCGAAATTGAGGCAGATCGATTTCGCGTGGCCGATATGGAGATAGCCGTTCGGTTCCGGGGGGAACCTGGTATGGACCCGGTTTCCGTATTTCCCGATGCGGTTATCTTCATCAATTTTCAGGCGGATGAAGTCTTTCCCTCTGACAATCTCTTCAGTCTCGTTGATTTCCCGGCTCATTATCAAACGCCTGCCCTTCCCCTGTCTTGATCACTGGAAAAATTTATCCTGAACTCTAGAATATAGCATATCAGGAGATATCCAATCTTCATTTGCCTCCCATCTGAAGCATTTGATTTTTTCGACTTCAGGTTTATACTGAAAGATCATTTATTATCGGGCCAGTTTTTTTAATTTTTATAGAGTTGCATTTTTTCTGAATATCAAGGAGAACTGAAAGATGGTTGATCGTCGAAATTTCATCAAAACCGCTGCTATGGGAGCCGGCGCTGCCTATACGGCAGCCGGATTTTCCAGGGTCATGGGGGCCAACGAAAAATTGAGAATCGGTGTCATCGGCTGCGGAGGCATGGCCAACAGCCACATGAGAGCCCTGGTGGACATGTACGATTCCGATAACTGCGAGATCGTTGCGGTGAACGATATTTACACCAAGCGGATGGAATCCGCCGCCGAATTGACCGGAGGCCGCCAGATCAAGGATTACAGGACGCTGCTGGAACAGAAGGATATTGACTATGTCCTGATCGCCACCCCGGAACACTGGCACTACCAGATGTCAGCCGATGCCCTGGATGCCGGCAAACACGTGTATGTTGAAAAGCCGATGACCCACAAAATCGAAGAGGCCAGGAAACTGGTGGCCCAGGTCAAGTCGAGCGATTTGAAGCTCCAGGTGGGGGTGCAGGGAACTTCAGATGAATCCTACGAAGTTGCCAACCGGTACATTGAAGACGGGGCACTCGGCAAAGTTGTGATGGCCCAGATCGATTATTCACGAAACTATGTGGGTGATTTCTGGGCTTATGATATTGATCCTGATGCCAGGCCGGGGGTCAACCTGGATTGGAAAGCCTGGCTGGGACCGGCTCCCGAACGGGAATGGGATCCCCGCCGCTACTTCCAGTGGAGGCGCTACTGGGATTATTCAGGCGGTATCGCCACGGACCTTTTCATCCACCGGGTTACCAGGATCCTGAAATCCTGCGACCTGATGTTTCCGGACTACGTGGTCGCTACCGGAGGTACTTTCAATTTCACGAACAGCGTTGCGGAAATTCCCGACACGTTCAATGTCCTCGCTGATTATCCGGGCGGGCCGACCGTTGTCCTGATTTCCTCGATGGCCAATGATACCCCCATCGCCCATGTCATCAGGGGCCATAAAGCCACCCTGACATTCACCCGGGATGGGTTCGAGATTACCCCGCAGGAGGCGACCAGGGATGATGTCATTCCTACCGGCCGCGATGGAGAGAAAAAGGACAGCGGCGTGATTACTTATAAGAAAAAGGGCGGGGAACGGGTTGACCTCCATCACCGCAATCTGCAGAACGCCATCCGCTTTAATGAAGACCTCCACTGCGACTGCGACCTCGGTTACGCGGGAGTGGTTGTCTGCTACATGAGCGTCGATTCATTCCGCGAGAGGAACTACCTGAAGTGGAACAAGGACCTGGAAAAGGCTGAAAAAGCATAGCCGTCAGGAACAGAACAGAAAGCTGCTGACAAAAGGCCGGCCCGAACGCCGGCCTTTTGTCAGCCCGATATCCGCTTAACACTCAGGTGGGCCGGAGGCGGTTGAAGAAGTTGAAAAATACCAGGCCGGAGGTCGCCGGCCGGCGTCTGAAAAAATAGTTATCCTTTTTTTAACAGGAGGCGTTCTTTAGCGTATAATGCTGGTTACTTTTTATTTCAGCTGGCTTTTCAGCGTATTGTCGGGCAGGGTTTTAACATAAAAAAATTGACTCCCGTGAAGATCAATATTATAGCTTTGCAGGGTAAAAACAGGAGACATTAGTTTCTCTTCCGGACAAGCGGAAAACAAAAAAAGGAGCATCGATGCCTCGAAATAAAGCAGAAGCAATAGACAAGAAACAATATCCCGAGTTCAGGGAGCTTCTTGAGAACAGAAAAAAAACTCTCCTGCAGCACATCGAAAATGTCGGGGCTGAGCTGAATTACCTGGACCAGAGCCGTCCGCCTGAATTATCCGAGGAAGCGCAGGAAGAAGCCGCTTCCATAAGCCTTAAGGCCCTGGATCAGAGGGAAAGACAGGAACTTGAGGACATCAACCTGGCGCTGGAAAAAATTGATGATGAAACCTTTGGGTCCTGCGAGAGCTGCGAGGAGCCTATTGGCCTGACCAGGCTTAAGATCCTCCCTTCAGTCCGATACTGCATTGCCTGCCAGACAAAAATTGAGGAGAGGGGCAAACATAAGGGCTCATTCTGAATCCCGAAGGTGAAAAGCCATGACCGGACAGGAAGCCATCCGGATAACCCTTTCGGTGGTACTTCCCAGCAACACCTTTTCCACCCCGGAAAGTCCATAGGTACCCATGACGACCAGGTCTATTTCATGCTCCCTGATAAAGGAGCAGATACTGGTGTGGGCTTTCCCGTCTCCATGCCCTACCTGGACCTGGATCTCGACGTCCTTTACCCCCGAAAGGCCGAGTTCACTATCCAGTGAGCTCCTGAGTTCCTCCAGCAGCCCCGGAGCCTCTGAAGCGGCATTCTCCTTCCAGGACTTTACCTGGCCCGGGAAAGTCACCTGTTCCACCACGTAGATGATCCACACTTTGGCCCCGTACAGCCTGGCCATCTTGAGGCCTTTTCCTACAGCAGCCCCGGCATGCACTGAAAAATCATAGGGGACAAGAATATTTTTATAAAAAGGAGACCGGCGATAATCCTCGTGAGCCGGGCCCACTGTTAGTACCGGAATCGGTGAATATCGAACCACCTTCTCGGTGACGCTGCCCAACAGAAACCTGGTGATCCTGGAATGGCCGTGAGTTCCCATCACCACCATTTCCGCACTGACTTCTCCCAGGTATTCCAGGATCCCGGCGGCGGCCGAAATGTTCCGCACCTCCGCAAGTTCCATTTCCGGGCCTTCCTGGTTCCCGGCCTGGAGCTCGGCGAATTTCCCCTCGACAAAACCTTTCACATGAGACGCAACATCAGCACACAACGCTTCATTATAGGGATCGTCTGCGAAAGGTATGTGGACATAGAGGACCGTAATGAATGCCCCCGCATGCCGGGCAAGTTCAAAAGCATGCGGAAAGGCCTGAACGGATGCGTCTGAAAAATCGGTCGGAAAAACAATTCTTTTTTGGTCTCTCACCTTTACATCCTTCCGGGAAATACCTGCCTGCTGCCCCGGAATTCTATCTTCACATGAGTCGATGCCCCACGCAATACTTTAAATCAAATAATGCGATACAATAAATTTTTCAAATTTACTAAATTACGAATTTGGACCTGTTTTCCGAAAATCAGTTCAAATTCTTACTTTCAGGTATACTCTGGACCTATTTAAATTTTGTGGAGTGAACTTGCTGATGAAAGACCAAGAAAAAAAGCTTTTACAAAAGATCATTGATGCCAGCCTTTCAGCCGGTGAAGAAGAAGAGCTTCTTGCCATGGGTATCATTTCCAGTTCAGGATCCATCCTCCCGGGTTCGGCATCATCCTACCCGGAAGGGTACTCCCACCTCGAAAAACACGCGATTAAGGCTGAAAGAGTCCTGAACGAAGCTACCAGCTACGGTTCAGCATTTGCCAGGGGCCTGAGGCTCGAACTGGGGAACTACAAACTCCTGATTATTTCAGGGACCGCCAGTGTAGATGATGAAGGCGAAACCATTCATAAAGGTGATTTCAAGGCCCAATGCTGGCGCACATACCGCAATATTTCCAATCTCCTTGATGCCGAAGGCGCTTCCTGGAAGGATATTGTGAAAACCACCTGCTACCTCCGGGACATTGAACGGGACTATGATGAATTCAATGACGTGAGGAACGCTTTCTTCGAGTGGCATCAGCTGGACCCACTTCCCGCAAGTGTAGGCATCCAGGCAAGACTTTGCCGTGAGGACCTGCTCATTGAAATAGAGGCAGTGGCTCTCCTGAAAAAAACAATCAGTTAATTCCTGATCCATTAGAAAAAGCTTTGAGCAAGCCGATAAAAATTGCAGTAATCGGAGGAGGAATATCCGGGCTGAGTGTTGCTTACTACCTGGAAAAGCTGGCTCCGGCCGGTGGCCCGGCGGTAGAGGTCACCCTCCTCGAAAAATCAGGAAAGCTGGGGGGAGTAGTCAAGTCGGAACGTGTCGGGGGAATTCTCTACGAAGCCGGGCCGGAAGCCTGGGCTTCCTACAAGAGGCCGGCAAAGGAACTGGCGGCATCTCTGAATATCGGCGACAGCCTTATCGGATCCAATGATTCCATCCGGAAGACCTACATTGCCACCGGAGGCAGCCTGGCTTCCCTCCCGGATGGGATGCTCTTTTTCATGCCTGTTGATCCATTCGCTTTCTTCCGTTCCGCGCCCCTGAGCCTCCGTGGTAAATTAAGGACCGCGCTGGAACCCTTCATTTCCAGGAGCAAAGGAGATCTCAGCGTGGCCGAATTCTTCCAGCGGCGCCTTGGCAGGAATTTCACCGATGAACTGGTGGAACCCCTGATATCCTCGGTCCTGGGCGGCGACTACCGGGAGCTGAGCGCTCTTTCCGCTATGCCGGAACTGCACAGGGTGGAGCAAAGGGCGGGCAGCCTCTGGTGGGGACTCAGGAAAATGGCCCGCATGACCTTCACAAACTCGGTCCTGCTCAGCATGAAAGAAGGTATCGGACAGCTGGTTTCAGTAATGTCCGGGTCACTGGAACATTCCAGGATCATTACTTCCTCCGGGACCCCTGATCTTGAACTGAGAGGGGAAAAGGCCCTGGTCAGGGCGGGGGAAATCGAAGAATTATTTGACCGTGTAGTGTTCTGCACCCCGGCTTGGGCGGCCTCTGAGATGCTCCGGCCGCTTCTGCCGGAGAGCGCTTCAATACTGGGCCGGATACCATACAGGACCAGCACCACCGTCTACCTCTCCTACCGGAAATCAGAATTCAGCCATCCCCTGGATGGGTTCGGGTTCGTTGTCCCCCAGAAAGAAGTCAAGGTCTTCAATGCCTGCTCCTGGGTTAACCGGAAATTCGATCACCGCTGCCCGGATGATACTGTCCTGCTGAGATTTGCCGTGCACCATGACCAGGTAAGGGATGAATTCGGTACCGGGGAACCACTGGGTGAGGCCTGTCACCGGGAAGTGTCGAAAATTCTGAACATCAGCTGCGCCCCGGTCAACTGCAGGGTTTACAACACCCCCAGGGCCCTGCCCCAGTTGAAGGTCGGGCACCGGCAGCGGCTAAACGACCTTGACAGGACCCTGGCCGGCCATCCCCAGATCCTCTTAGCAGGATCCTACTGCGGAGGAACCGGCATCCCGGAGTGCATTGGGACCGGAAAGGCCGCGGCTGAAAGAGTGATTCAAGATTCAGGGAGTTAAAGCTTATGGACATAGAATTATTACTGGAGAATGCCCGTCTGCCCCGGGAAGCTGAAAGCGTTTTACGCACTGCCTCTTCGGTGACAGTGGCTTGCAGCATAGACGAACTCGAGGACCTGGCATGCGGAAACAAGGGTGAACTTAACACCACTGTCTATTATGATTTGCCGGATGGCAGACGTATCGCGGAGGCCGATGTGGTGCGGGTTCGGAACGGCGTGAGTGCCAATTACCGCGAAGCCTACATGCGGCGGCGCGACCCGGAGTGCATGCTGGTTGCAGACCAAAACCCATCGGACAAGCCGCATTTCAAAGATCGTTACGAATTCGATTTTCGGGATTTAAAGAAGGAAACCTTCTCCTGGCTGGCTTCGCAGGATCTGGCGATATTCGGATTCGCGATGGGAAGGCCGGGCCTGGGTGCCGACGCCCTGGCGATCTGTCCGACCAATGCCGGTTTTTTCGCTTTCGGGCTCGGTCTGCTCCAGGGAGTCATGGATATTGAAAACCTGGACCGGGAGTTCAGGCCGACAACCATAATCTATGTAGCCCCGCCTTTCCGGCATACCCACTTCGAGGGCAAACAGGTCGTGGTGCATGACCGAAGCCAGGTACATGAAATTTTCTCCTACAACCTGTACCCCGGCCCCAGCGCAAAAAAGGGGGTCTACGGGGCACTAATTGAACTGGGCGAGCAGCAGGGCTGGGTGACGGCCCACTGCTCGGCCGTGCAGGTGGTCACGCCTTATGACAACACCGTCACCTTCATGCACGAAGGGGCCAGCGGCGGCGGCAAGAGCGAAATGCTCCAGCAGCCGCATCGCTTGCCTGACGGACGCTTGCTGCTGGGACGCAATCTGCTCACCGGCGAGAAGCGCTTCCTCGAGATTCCCCGCACGTGCGATCTTCACCCGGTCTGCGATGATATGGCCCTTTGCCACCCCTCGATCCAGAAGGACCGCGGCCTGCTCTCGGTGGCCGATGCCGAAAACGGCTGGTTCGTCCGGGTCGATCACATCAGGGAATACGCAACCGATCCGGACCTGGAGTATCTGACCATTCATCCCGGACGATCCCAGCTCTTTCTGAATATCAACGCCGTGGCCGGAAGCACCGGCCTGATTTGGGAACACATCGAGGACGAGCCTGGAAAACCCTGCCCCAATCCCCGCGTCGTGATACCACGCAGCATCGTACCCAATGTCATCGAAGGAGCCGTCCAGGTCGATATCCGCTCCTTCGGAGTGCGCACACCCCCCTGTACTGCTGAAAATCCCACCTACGGGATCATCGGATTGTTTCACGTCTTGCCGCCGGCCCTGGCGTGGTTGTGGAGACTGGTGGCGCCGCGAGGCCATGCCAACCCCAGCATTGTCGACAGCGGCGGCATGAGCAGTGAAGGCGTGGGCAGCTACTGGCCGTTTTCCACCGGAAGGAAGGTAGCCCAGGCCAATCTCCTGCTGAAGCAGTTTCTGGAAGCGCCCGCGGCCCGATACGTTCTCATCCCCAACCAGCACATCGGAGCCTGGGAAACCGGGTTCATGCCCCAATGGCTGGTACGAGATTACCTGGCCCGCCGGGGGCATGCCCGATACGGCGCTGACCAGATTGTGCCTTCCCGCTGTCCCCTCCTCGGATACGCCCTGCAAACCATGCGGATCGAGGGAAGCATGATGCCGCGCCGGTTCCTCCAGGTCGACAGGCAACCAGAGGTTGGCCCGGAAGCTTACGACAAGGGGGCCCGGATCCTTACGGACTTCTTCCACAGTCAATTGCGCAAGTACATACAGCCGGATCTCGATCCCCTGGGACTAGAGATCATCGAATGCTGCCTTTCCGGTGGATCAGTGGAGGACTTTTCGGCTTTGCTGGCTGGAGAAGATGGATATGTACCCGGCAGTCTTTCTTGATCGCGACGGAACTCTTGTCGAAGACCGCGGCTACCTGCGAAGTGCGGATGAAGTTGTATTCTTGGACTGCACCTTTCCTGCCCTGCGCAGGCTGCAGCAGCATTTCTCTCTCTTCATCGTCACCAACCAAAGCGGCGTTGCCAAGGGTTTTCAAACACTGGAGGAAGTGGAGAGGGTAAACAGGTTTATCGAACGACGCCTGCAGGAGAACGCTATTCAGATCCTCAGGACCTATACCTGCCCGCATCGGCGGGAAGATGAATGCATCTGCATCAAGCCGAACCCTTTTTTCGCGCAGAAGGCGTCAGCGGAATTCAACATTTACCTGCCCCACTCCTATGCGGTCGGAGATCACCCTCATGATGCCGAATTCGGAAAGAGGTTCGGGGGCAACGGGCTTTACGTGTTGTCTGGACACGGGAAAAAGCACCTGGCGGAAATGGATGAAACCGTTCCGGTCTTTTCCGATATCGGAAGGGCTTCCGACTGGATCCTGGCGCGGAAGAACGGGGAGCTGATTTGAGACCTGATTCCCCAGTCTCACCTCTGCATGATCCAGCGCGGCCGGTGGCCCGGCTCACCTGACTCCCGATTTCATTTCCCCGGGACATACGCGCACCCCGGGTCCACAGCCAGGTAGTCGCCGGTCACGGCAAAGGCCCGGGCCCTCGAACCTCCGCATATCTCGCGGTATTCACAGATTCCGCATTTGCCCTTCAGCAGGGAGGTGTCCCTTAATTCCAGAAAAACCGGATGAGTCCGGTAGACCTCGCTCACCGAAGCCCGGCGGACATTCCCACACGGAAGGGGAAGAAATCCACTCGGATAAATATCACCTGTGCAGCTGATGAACAGATGCCCCCTCCCGGCATTTACGCCCTTCGGGGCCAGGCCGATACTTCCCCCTGGCCCGAAATCCCGCCTCATGTGCGACGGGAGGAGACCCCCGGGACCGGCCTCTTCAGCCTCTCCCGGAAAAGATTCCGCCTGCTGCATCAGGTATCTCCGGTAATGGGGGGCTTCAGTAATCTTGACGATGAAGCTGACCCGGCGGGAATACTCAGCCAGCTTCCGGAAAAGCTCCTCGAACAGCTCGGCCGGAAGTGTTCCCAGTTCCTTTCCCCGCCCGGTCGGAACCAGGAAAAAAACTTCCCAGAACACGGCCCCCAGCTTCTCCACCAGAGAACCTATCTCCTCAAAATATTCATAATTATGGTCACTGAACGTGGTATTGATCTGCAGGGGAAGGCCGGCCTCCCGGGCCAGGGCAGCTCCTTCCAGGGTCTTTTCAAATGATCCCGGCACCCCCCTGAAAGTATCATGAACATCTTCACTGGGTCCGTCCAGGCTCAGGGCCATCTGGGACAGCCCCGCGTCCTTCAGCCCCTGCACAAGCCCCCGGTTGAGAAGAGGGGTAGCAGCCGGAATCGTAGCCATCCGCATGCCAAGCCGGGCCCCGTGGGCCACCAGCTCAGCCAGGTCATGCCTTTTGGCCGGGTCACCGCCGGACAGCACGCACAATGGCGTTCCCATGCCGGCCAGGTCTGTCAGAAGATCCTTGCCTTCAGGGGTGCTGAGCTCTCCCGGCAAAGGCTCTGACTCGGCCTCTGCCCGGCAATGCCTGCAGGCCAGGTCACAGGCCCTGGTCGTCTCCCAGATCGCCACAAAGGGAGTCAGATTAAAATCAACCGTTTCCGGGCCCCTGAAACCTTGCATTCCGGGATGCCCCGGACTCGCGATGATCTTCATGGTATTTCATTTTACCAGTATTTGCTCTCCCCTCCCGCTTTTGCCAAAGCATGCCGAAAGGATTTTCCGTATAATGGCTTTCTTATGTTGAATCAGGACCTTGATCTAAACGAGCAGTCAGCCTATCTTGCCAAGGGCGCGGCTGAGGTAATCAATGAGGCCGAACTCCTCGGCAAGCTGGAGAAATCACGCAAAAGCGGCGAGCCGCTCACGGTGAAAGTCGGCTTTGATCCCACGGCACCGGATCTCCATGTCGGACACACGGTGCTTATCCGCAAGATGAAGCATTTCCAGGACCTGGGGCACCGGGTGATCTTCCTGATCGGAGACTTTACCGCACTGATCGGCGATCCCACCGGCAAAAACAGGACCCGCCCGGCAATGACCAGGGAAGAGATCCTCCAGAACGCCGAGACCTACAAGGCCCAGGTATTCAAGATACTCGATCCGGAGAAAACTGTCGTTGATTTCAACAGCCGCTGGCTGGGAAGCCTGTCGGCAGAGGACTTTGTCAAGCTCTGCGCCAGGTACACGGTGGCCAGGATGCTTGAACGGGACGACTTCTCCAGGAGACTGGCCCAGCAGCAGCCGATTTCCATCCATGAACTGCTCTACCCCCTGGCCCAGGCCTACGACAGCGTCGCCCTCAAGGCCGATTTTGAGCTGGGAGGGACCGACCAGAAATTCAACCTCCTGGTGGGCCGGGATATCCAGAGGGAATACGGAATGGAACCCCAGGTACTGCTGACCATGCCGATCCTGGAGGGCCTCGACGGAATCGAAAAAATGAGTAAATCCCTGAACAATTATATCGGGATTACCGAAAAACCGGAGGAGATCTACGGCAAGGTCATGTCAATCACCGACACCCTGATGTGGCGTTACTATGAGCTGCTGACCGACCTGACCCCCGCCCAGCTTGAAGATCTCCGCTCCAGGGTGGACGACGGCTCCCTCCACCCGATGCAGGCTAAAAGGGACCTGGCAGCCTCAATCGTGACGGATTTCCATTCTGCCGAGGAGGCCGTGGAGGCAGCTGAACACTTCAGCCGGGTTTTCCAGCAGAGGGAGAATCCGGATGAAATTGCGGATTTCAGGATCAGGGTGGAAGGCGGGGATATTCTCCTTTCTGAAGTTATCGCTCAGGCGGGATTGGCCGCAACCAAATCCGAGGCCAAACGACTTATCAAACAGGGAGGGGTCTCGATCGACGGAGAGAAGGTTTCCGACCCGCTCCTCCCGGTAGATCCGTCCTCTGCCCCCGATTTCATCCTCAAGGTGGGAAAAAGAAAATTCGCCAGGATAAAGCTGGAGCATTAACCACCGGAAACTATGCGTCCAGGAGCAGGGATACGTCAAAAGCCGGGCTGCTGTGGGTCAGCCTGCCCATTGAGATAATATCCACTCCGATGGCAGCATATTTCTCTGCTTCCTCTCCTGTCAGCCCTCCTGAGACTTCCACCAGAACCCTGCCGTTGACTATGTCCATGGCCTTGCAGGCTGTCTCATAGGACATGTTATCCAGCATAACGATGTCCACTTCTGCTTCTACGGCCTCCTTCAGCTGTTCCAGGGTTTCCACTTCAACTTCGACTTTTGCCAGGTGCCCGATTCGATTACGCACGCCACTGACGGCGTTGTTGACCCCCCCGGCTACGGTTATGTGGTTCTCCTTGATCAGGACAGCGTCATCAAGACCGAAACGGTGGTTAAACCCTCCCCCGGTACGAACCGCATATTTTTCCAGGGCCCTCATCCCGGGAGTAGTCTTCCTGGTACAGACTATCCGGGTCTTGTAACCCTCCACCCTTCTTACGACATCGCGGGTGGAAGTGGCAATCCCCGAAAGGCGTCCCAGGAGATTGAGTGCTGTCCGCTCTCCGGCCAGGATCGTTCTCGCAGAGGACCGGACAACGGAAAGGACGGCTCCCGCACCCACAGTCTCTCCTTCCTGAACCAGGATCTCAATCTCTGATCCTGCTTCAAGAAGGGTAAAGGTGCGCATGGCGATTTCCATTCCCGCGATGCATCCCTCCTGCTTGGCGATAACCCTTCCCGTCGCTTGAACTCCCCTGTCTACCAGAGCTTCGGTCGTCAGATCTCCGGCCCTTCCAAAATCTTCCTTAAGGGCGCTTATTATTATCTCGTCAAAAAATATCGGGTGGGGAGAATTCATTTTTTCATTGCCTCCATCATTGAGCCGGCTCCTGATTTAACGGTAAAGGTTAAGTCACCTTCCAGGCAGATGTGCCTGTCCCAGGCTGGATCCGGCTCAGGAAAATCGGTCCGGAAATGGACTCCCCGGCTCTCCTGCCTGATCAGCGCCGACCTGGTAATCAGCTTGCCGACAGTTACCAGGTTTTTTTCCTCACCAAGGCCTTCCCCCAGAGCTTCATCCAGTTCTTCCAGTTCCTCCAGGGCAGATTGCAGAGATTTTCCGCACCTGAGAAGTCCAACCTTGTTCCACATTATTCCGGTTACCTTCTCCCTTATCCCGGGCTGAGATTTCCAGGCTGATACCTTCACCGGCCTGAATGAATCCGCTCCCGCGGGCCTCTCCCTGATGCTGTTCCTGATATCCACGGCAACCCTTGATCCGACAATCAGCGCTTCCAGCAGGGAATTGCTGGCCAGGCGATTAGCCCCGTGAATCATGGTTGCGGCAGCTTCACCGCAAGCCCACAATCCCGGGACCGAACTCCGGCCGTCAGGATCCGTAAAAATACCGCCAATGTGATAGTGCGCGGCGGTTACCACCGGGACCGGGTCCCTGGAGGGGTCCAGACCCGACCTGCGGCAGTTACTCATAACCGTAGGAAACCTCGAAGGGAAATCATCATTCCAGATGGAAGTACAGTCGAGAAATACCGGGACCCCTTTTCTCCTCCGGTTCCAGATGGCCCTGGAGACGACATCCCGGGGCGCAAGCTCCGCCAGGGGATGGATCTCCTTCATGAATCGATAACCATTCTCATCCACCAGCACCGCGCCTTCCCCGCGCAAGGCCTCAGTTAAAAGAGGAAGGGGCCTCTGGTCAGAGAGCAGGGCAGTGGGGTGAAACTGGACAAACTCCATGTCAGCAAGCCGGACCCCCGCCCGGAACGCCATGGCAAGCCCGTCACCAGTGGATTCAACCGGATTGGTTGTCTGTCCGAAAAGGGAGCCTATGCCTCCGGTAGCCAGGACCGTGGCCTCGCTCCTGAGACGGATCCATCCTCCGTCTTTCTTTCGCAGCATTACTCCGGTCACACGCCCGCCTTCCCTGAGCAGCTCTGAGGCGAACACGTTTTCCAGCACTTCAATATGGCTGCTCGCAATGACTTCCGCCCTGAGCGCCCTGACCAGTTCATGCCCGGTTTTATCGCCATGGGCATGCAGGACGCGCCTCCGGGAATGAGCGCCTTCCTTTCCCAGGCTGTATCCACCATTTTCATCACGGTCGAACTCCACCCCGATTTCACCCAGCCACTCCACTTCTTCCGGAGCGGCCTCGGTTATGATCCTGACAATGCGGTCATCAGATAATCCGCTGCCGACCGATTCAGTGTCCTTAGTGTGCAGTTCGGGAGAATCATCCGCACCCACGGCGGCTGCCATTCCACCCTGGGCAAGATTGCTTGAAGTCCCTTCACCAATACTCGTCTTGGTTACCAGGAGGACCGGAACAGGGCTGAGCTTGAGCGCGGTCACCATTCCGGCAAGGCCGCTGCCGACTACTACAACTCCGGCCTCTCTAAAATCTTCCATGTTAACCCTTTTCATTTAACCGGTACCTAACTGATCTCCAGCATCCGCTGGACCGATCTTCGAGCTGCTGAAGCGATTTCATCAGGGATTTCAATTTCAGGCTCCAGTGAAACCAGGGATTCGTATATGTTCCGCAGTGAAATCCTCTTCATGTGAGGACATAGATTGCAGGGCCTGATGAATTCGGTACCGGGAAACTCAACCGCTATGTTGTCACTCATGGAACACTCCGTCATGAGCACAACGCGAGCCGGCTTCGATTCATCAACATGCCTGATCATTCCCGAAGTCGACCCAACGAAATCCGCCTCTTCCAGTACTTCCAGGGGGCACTCCGGATGAGCGATAACCTCAATGCCGTCGTACTTCCTCCGAAGATCCCTTATTTCTTCAGCCTTGAAAATCCTGTGCACCTCACAGCTCCCCATCCATAGAATCAGTTCCTTGTCGGTATGAGAAGCCACGTATCTTCCCAGATGCTCATCAGGAAGGAAAATGACCTTGCCGCTCTCCAGGGAATTGACCACCTTGATGGCGTTGGCTGAAGTGCAGCAAATATCGGTCTCAGCCTTTACGGCAGCACTGGTGTTAACATAAGTGACCACCGGGATTCCGGGATGACTCGATTTCATCATCCTTACATCCTCAGCTGTGATGGAGTCAGCCAGTGAACAACCGGCTTCAGGATCGGGAATCAGGACCTTCTTTCCAGGGCTCAGCAGCTTGGCTGTTTCCGCCATGAAATGCACACCTGCTACAACAATCACTTCAGCATCCGTTTCCGATGCCATCTTTGCCATTCCCAGGGAGTCCCCTACAAGGTCGGCAACCCCGTGGTAAATCTCGGGGGTCTGGTAATTGTGCGCCAGGATTACCGCATTCCGTTCCTTCTTGAGCCTGTTGATTGCAGCTATGTAAGGCGCATGCAGCCGCCACTCCTCTTCCGGAACAGCACCCTTGAGTTTCCCGTGAATGTCCGCAGTCGCTTCCTCAACCTCAGCTGTATATTTCAATTCATTCATTGCCTCATCCAGTCAACTTTTTCCTCGTTTCTTATGCTCATTTTGAGCATATCGAGAAATAAAAAAATAACGCGGCAAAGCGTTCACTGTTGATTTCAGTATATCACCTGGAGTTTATCGGAAAAGAGCCCTGCATATCAAGTTCCCGTACAAAAAATGCGGTTGGCCCCGATTATTAATGATTCACCTGTTTTTGCGGTCCTATTTTCCTCCAGGCAGGCCTACCCCTGGGGCACGCCTCTCCCGAAGCACATCGCGCCGGAACCGGAAGAATTCCGCGGGCCTTCCGCCGGTATTTTCAT
>CAZOGT010000019.1:0-18204 GCA_964579015.1 uncultured Acidobacteriota bacterium
ACCCCCGACCATCATCTCGTAATTCTCCTTTTTCAGGAGCAGGGAGTGGAGGACCCCTATACCTTCATGAATAGTCCTCATCTGGATAAACCGCTCCGGTGTATCCGGGAGATCCTTCCAGAATTCCCAGTTCTTTTTGAGGGATACAACGGTTTCCTCGTCCTGGGTGATTGGCCTGAGGGCATCGTCATTACAGGCATCCACGCAAAGGTTGCAGCCTTTGCAGGCATAAGGATTGATGGTTACAGCCAGAAGTCCGCCGCTGCCTTTTTCCTTTTTCTCCGGTACATCAAAGAAAGGAATTGTCTTGGCAACCTGGAATTCCCTGACAAGGCCCATTACTTTATCGAATTCCGAGTCCAGGGCCGCCTTGTTGTTCAAGCTGCCCTTTTCCTTGCAGACATTCTTGTAGGCAAGGGCCAGCACATCAGCATAAGCGGCATCCGGCACTGAATCGATCAGTTTCCGGCTTTCCGCGGCGAGGTCTTCCACCAGTTCAGGAAGCTCGGTCAACGGCTGGTCAGCCCCGGCATTTCTTATGGCAGTCTCAAGGAATTTATCAAATTCAATCACCAGTCCGGGTATCGCGGAATCAGGGCATTGGGTCCAGCAGTTTCCGCATCCTGTACAGTTCTGAGGATTCCATTCGGGGACCTCAAAACGAATGTCAGTCATGTCGCGAAATGTGCCGGTGGCCGCGGGAATGGCGCTTAACGCGGCGAAAGGATCAGCAATTGGTTCCTGCCCGTGGCGATAAAGGTCATAAACCTGATCAAAGAAACGCTGGCGGTCTCCGATTCCCGGGGCTACTCCTTCCGGTGAGAGTCCGGTAACCGGTTTATCAATGGCAACCAGCCGGCTCTCATGGTCCTGAAACTTTTTGTAATCAAGTTCCCTCACCTCATCATAACCGCGGGTTATAACCCTGACGTTACTTTCGACAACCTTGGATCCCTTGCGCAGGAATTTCTTATTGAGCTGCTTGGTGATGGCTTCAAACAGCGGTTCACGGGCCAGTTTTTCCCTGGCCATCAGCGGGGAAACAGCAAAGAAAGCGCCCTGGAAAGCGGCACCCTGCATACGGAACTGGAGTTCCAGTGTCGGGGCTTCACTTTTGGCTATGGCGAACGCATCGATGTAATAGACCTTGAGTTCATTGTCAACAATGGTTTTCTTGGCCCATTCCGGCAAGCTGTCCCATAGCTCTTCTCCGTTGAGGGTACTCTGGATGATGAAAACACCCCCCCTGGTCAGTCCGGCCAACGGGTTGGAGTGACGGAAAACATTGGGATCAGGGGAGAGGGCCACGTCGACGAACTTAAGATCACAGTTCATCCTGATTTCCTCTCTCGAAAGAGAGGCGTAAAAGGTTGTCGGCTGTCCCTTTTTTTCTGAGCCGTACTTGGGATTGGCTTTCACCTTCATCCCGAGGAGATCGGAAACTGTCATGGCCATGTTCTTCCCGGTGGTGATGGCTCCCCATCCCCCAACGGAATGAATTCGGACAGACAAAGTGTCTTTCGGGAGAAGATTTTCGTTTTCCACCGGCTCCAGAGCCAGTCCTTTTACATTTGGATATCCTCCGCTGACCTGGTCCTGAAGCTCTCCAAGCCTGTCAATCGGATTATCCCTGATGAAATCTATTCCGAGGTAGAAGAACCTTCGCCCTTTGCCGCTGGTCATGTTATTGACGGCTGCAATGTAGTCTCCGGCCTGGGTATCCCTGCTGCCGAGTCCGAAGCAGCCTGAATAAAAGTCAGGAGCTTCATCATACCCGTAGGCATCGACTCCCGGGTAGGGGAGCTGGCCGTCGGCGGACCTCTTGTTTTCCTGGGCCTTCTGAACCGCTCCGCGAACTTCCCTCAGCAGCGGGGCATCACTGGCCAGGGGCTGGTCAACCCGTTCCAGGACCGTGGCCGCCTTCCTGCCGCGAAGCATACTGGAGATAAGGTCACTTGGGAAGGGCCGGAACATGGTGACGTTGATAACCCCGATTTTAAGGCCGGAGGTCTCACGGAGGTAATCAACTACGGCCTCCAGGTTCCAGACTACGGATCCCTGTCCGATGAGAACATACTCGGCGTCTTCCAGCTTGTATCCGCTGGCGCGGGCGTATTTTCGTCCCGTAAGTTTGTAATACTCCTCAAAAGCTATGTCTGTGAGATCCTGGATGTGGTCAAAAAAGAAGGGCCTCTGGGCGGCTACACCCTGGGCATAGGAATCCTGATTCTGCACGGTGCCAAGCATGGCCGGATAATCGACATCAAAAAGCTCAGGAACCCGGCGCCTGGTTTCCCCGAAAATCATTTTCTGGGCGGGAGTCGGGCATTCGATTATGTCTGACGGGTCCCCCAGGTATTCTTTAACCAGTTCCAGTTCAGGAAGGACCAGGGATTCAATAACATGGCTGGTGAGAAATCCGTCCTGGGCACAGATACCCGGATTGAGGGACAGTTCAGCAACCCTGTGGGTTATGAGGTTCAGATCGGCAACTTCCTGTACATTTTTTCCAAAGAGCTGGAAGAATCCGGTATCGTCAACTGCATGATAGTCGTCATGTCCGCAATGGATATTCAGCGAGTGCTTGGTCATGGCTCGGCAGGCAATATTCAAGACATATGTCAGGCGCTTTCCTACTGCGGCGTAGAGCGATTCATGCATATACGCAATCCCCTGGCCGGCTGAAAAATTTGAGGATCTAAGCCCAACGAGGCTCATTCCTGCCGTAACAGCCGCTGCCGCATGCTCGCCTTCAGGCTCAAAGAAGACCAGCCTCCTGCCGAAAACATTCGGAGTGCCGGCTGCAGCCGAAGCTGCGAATCCCTCTCCCATGTTGCTGGCCGGAGTAATAGGATAGACTCCGCCTGCTTCGCTGCCCGCAGATTCCATGCGTACGGCGGCTTCCGTCCCATCCATGGCCATAGGAGTGCCGGGATATTTAAAAGAATTATTTTCCTTTCCCATTAATTTCCGCTCCCTTCGAGTTTAATTGAATACATAGGAGAATGTTCCGTTTTCCCCTATCTGACTTGCTTCTTTATAATGAAAACCCCGGAAAGATTCTCCCGGGTTTCTGTAGCTGGTTAAATAACCTGAGAACAGCTTGAATTATAACATTTTCTGGACACCGACTACCACATGCCCCGCCCCGGTTATTGACCATTGGAAGGCCGTACCTTTGCAGCGACTGCCAGGAGCAGATTCAGCAGGGCGGGACTGCTGCTCTCCGCCGTCTCTATCACCCCGGCATGAGTGACGGCTTCCGGTTTCATCCCTGCTCCAAAATTTGTCAGGCAGGAAATGCCCAGCACTCTTTTACCCTGGTTCCGCAAGGCAATAACTTCCGGGACAGTTGACATGCCGACTGCATCGATATTCATCTGCTGAAGAAACCTGATTTCCTCCGGAGTTTCAAAGGAAGGGCCGGGCAGGGCTAAATACAGGCCCTCCCTTAGCTCCACCCCCTGGATCCCGGCCTGCTCACGGGCCAAATCCATCAGTTCCCGATCATAGGCAGCTGACATGTCGGTAAAACCGGGATCATGCTCACGCTCGCCTGGCCAGGGAAGGGGACTTTCCATAAAAAACCCGATATGGTCCCTGATCAGCATCAGTTCCCCCTTCGAAAAATTCCTGTTTAAGGCTGCGGCGGAATTGGTCAGAAAAAAGGTTCCTACGCCCCATTCCGACAGTACGCGCACCGGAAAAACCACTTCGTGTGCCGACAAGCCTTCATAAAGGTGGAAACGTCCCAGCACCAGGCATAATCGCAACGGGGACTCCAGCAGCCTGATGATCCTCCGGTGCCCGGCAAGGTCCAGGTCTGGAAAATGCGGTATATGGGAGAAACTGATCTCCCTTTTTGCCGGGCGGCCGGAACCAGCCACTCCCAAACCAGAGCCAAGAATCAGAGCGGTTTCAGGAGCCGGGCCGAAATGGCCCCGCAAAAATTCCGCACTCTCCCTGATCCTCTCAGAATAGTTCTTCATGTTCATCAGGTCGCTGTGGTCCTTTCTGTCCCCTGCAGGCAGCCCCCCGCCAGCACCCCGCGGCTGCGGGACGGCGGGCCCTGAATCCTGAAAGAGCGGGAAGGCACGCTCCAGGCCGGTGTTTCAGCTCAGCTGAGCAGACCGGCCAGGGCCGCTGTCATCATACTTGCCCCGAAACCTGCAAGGAGCGCCTTGAATCCCAGCCTTGCCAGGTCGGATCTGCGGTCGGGGGCAAGGGCGCTGATCCCGCCTATCTGGACCCCGACACTGGCGATGTTGGCAAACCCGCAAAGGGCATAAGTAGCGATAATCTCAGCCCTGGGGCTGATCAACTCCCTCATTTCAGCGAGATCCACGTAGGCGATAAATTCATTCAATACCAGTTTTACACCCAGGAGATGGCCAACCATGGGGGCTTCAGTCCAGGGAACACCCAGCAAAAAAGCAAGGGGTGAAAAGAGCCATCCAAGGATTTGCTCCAGGGTCAGCTCCATTCCCAGCAATTCCGTGATACCGGTCCATTCGCAGACCATTCCCAGGATGCCGTTCAGCAGCGCTACTACCGCGATAAAGGCAATCAGCATTGCCGCCACATTCAGCGCCAGTTTCATCCCCTGGGTTGCGCCGCGGGAAAGGGCATCAACTACATTCACGCTTTCATCCCTGATTACCAGCTCCACCTTCCCGGCAGTCAGAGACTTGCCGGTTTCCGGCACAAGGATCTTGGCCATCACCAGTGAGGCCGGGGCAGCCATTACACTGGCGGTTATCAGGTATTCGGGATTGATGCCCAGGGCGATGTACCCTCCCAGGACCGCACCGGAAACCGTAGCCATGCCCCCGGTCATCATTGCCATCAGCTCTGAAAAAGTCATTTTCGAGATATAGGGGGCTACCAGGATCGGGGCCTCGGTCTGCCCCATGAATACATTAGCAGCCGCAGCCAGGGATTCCGCCCCGCTGACACCCATGATGCGGGTAAGGAACCTCGCAAACATTTTTACTATCCAGGGCATGATCTTCAGGAAATAGAGGGCTGAAAAGAGGGAGGACAAAAATATCACGATCGGAAGGACGCGAAAAGCAAAGATGTACCGGTTCGAATCAGCAGAGTCCACCAGCCAGCCGAAAAGAAAGTCCGATCCCTCATTGGTGTAGCCGATTATGTGAACGATGAAGCCTGATACAACGGAAAGGGCCTGTCGGCCGGCGCCCCATTTCAGGACCAGGATGGCTATACAGAGCTGGATCACGATTCCGGCCGCCACTGTTTTCCAGGCAATTTTCCTCCTGTCCCTGGAAAAAAGGATACCCAGCCCGATAATAACCAGAATCCCGATAATGCCCACCCAGCTGCTCATTTCATGCTCCCTGCCGTTGAACCTGTTGATTGGTATTTTGCGACCTATTGTAGCTTGTGGCCTTATCTTTGCAAAGAAACCGCTATTTTTTACTGGACTTAACCTGCATTTCTTGCCAGCTTGCCGCCGCGCTACGAAAATCGGCAAGAAATGCGGGTTGGCAGGTAACGGGAAGACAGATGCTGGAAGTTTCCCGGCAGGCGGCTTTTTTGCCCACGAAAAAAGGCCCGGCTTCCTGTAAAAAAGGAATTCCGGGCCTCATTTTCTCCGAAAATAAAGAGAATCTCTCTAGTAGCGGACCTGCTTTTTGCGGGCCCTCTTGATGGCAAGAGCCTGCTTCAGGCGGCGCTTTTCGCCGGGCTTAACGAAAAATGCATGCTTTTTCGCCTCACGAATGATGTCCTCCTGCTGCACTTTTCTTTTGAAACGTCTCAGTGCGCTCTCCAGAGATTCTCCATCCTGTACATATACATTAGCCAAAATTATCACTCCCTTGGTTCGTTGATCTTTAAAAACTGAAATCGGAATTTTACCGGATGGCCTTTCATTCTGTCAAGGATTCAACTGCATTCTTCAAATCCACGTCATGATGCTCCTTGATCACCTGCAGCAGGCCCCGGTCCATATAGAGAGCCCTGATGAACCTCACCATTGATTTCCTGGCTGCCTCGGGGGAAGATTTTTCCGGAGGCGGGGAGGAATAATCAAGGAGAGAAAGGTCACGGGAGCCTTTTTTCTTTTTCAGGGAAGAGGCCGGTTTAGCCGCCACAGCGCCTTCCAATTCACGGAGGGAAGTAACAATTTCTTCGGATTTCAGGAAAGCCTCCCCTTCAGGAAGGACTGAACAGGCACGGAGAATATTGGAGAACGGCTTGTTTATCCTTTCGCAGGAGGAGACGATCAGGTCAATCCCCCCAGCCTTTTTCAGTGCTTTTTCCCTGGCCCTGGCAACCCTTTTCCTGCGCCTGGCGGCTATTGCAGCTGCCAGCCCGAAGACAATCAGAATAACTCCGGCACCTATCAGTATGACCAACAGGGGCTCCATGTTTACCAAATTCGCCAATTTTTCTATTTGTTCCATTGTTCTAAATTATAATATTGCCTTTTTTCCAGCAGTCTTTCCAGCATTTCTTTTCTTCTTTCTGCTGGAACTTCGTCTTCACCAATACTTTCGACCAGTGAAATCGCTTCATTCAGGCGATCTTCGGCCTCATAGCTCTCAATTAGAAGGAATTTAGCCTGCAGCCCGGAATCCCGGCAGGAACTATTATCCACCACTTCCCGGAAAACCGCTATGGATTCTTCATACTGTTTTCTGACCTGGAAAACTATGCCTATTCTCAAAAGGGCCCGGCAGACCTGTTCATCAAGCTTCGACTCGCTTCGCACCGCCTGATACTGGTCCGCTGCTTCATTGATTTTCCCCTGCTTGAAAAGCGCATCCCCCATCCAGAGCCGGATTTCGCCGACATCTTCTTCGGGGATGTCGTACCCGAGTGCGGCTTCCCAGTGGGGAACGGCGGAAGAGGGTTCATTGAGGTCTTTATCAAAAATTTCAGCCAGGTACTTATGGGCCTCAGGGGCCATGGGTGAATCAGGGTAATCAGCGGTCAACTGTTCAAAAAACCTGATTGCCGAAGGGATGTCATACAGATTCAGGTAGTAGGTTGTGGCGACTTCCCACAGGGCATCATCAGCAAGCCTGCTTCCGGGATATTTCCGGACCAGCTCACTAAAAAGCTGAGTGGCTTCAAAATATTCCTCATTGCGCCATACTTCCCGGGCCCGGTTGAATCGAACTTCTACTTCATTCTCTTTTGTTACGAAGATCCATGAGGCTACCGCAAATAAAACCCCGGCTGATACTACAGCCAGGCTATACTTCCTCTTCATCCTCATCCGCATCTGTGACCTTTTCCGTTTCCACGAGGGACAAATCAGCGACCCTGTCATCGGATTCCATAACTATCATCCTGACTCCCTGGGCGCTGCGGGATGCAGTCCGCCTGATATCTCCGGTATCCAGCCTGATTATTTTTCCTTTTGCGGTTATCAGTATGAGTTCATTGCCGTCTGAAGTAAGGATATTCCCTACACAGTTGCCGTTTCTTTCACTGGTGCTGATGTTGAAAACCCCCTGGCCGCCCCTCCTCTGGGTCCGGAAAGCTTTCAACTCGGTCCTCTTTCCATACCCGTTTTCAGTGACGGAAAGAAGATCGATATTATCACCGGAAGAGATACACATGCTGACTATTTCATCTCCCGGGCGCAGGGTCATGCCCTTGACTCCCCTGGCGAGGCGGCCCATGGGCCTTATGTCGGATTCAGAAAACCGAATGGCCTTGCCAAAGCGGGTGCAAAGGATTATGTCGCTCTCCCCTTCAGTCAGGTCAACCCTTAAAAGTTCATCCCCTTCATCGACTGCGCAGGCAATGATCCCGCTGGAGCGGGGACGGGAGTAGGCTTTCAGCTCGGTCTTCTTGATATATCCTTTCCTGGAAACTATCACTACGTGGCCTTTTTTGCTGAAATCATTAACCGCCAGGATATCCGCCACCTGTTCCCCGTCTTCCAGGTTCAGCAGGTTAACGATGGAACGTCCCTTGCCAGCGGCGCCGACATTGGGGATTTCATACACCTTAAGCCAATAAACCCGTCCCTTGTTGGTGAAAATCAGAAGATAGCTGTGAGTTGAAGCGGTAAACAGGTAATCTATGGCATCCTCTTCAGTCCTGGTGGTCATCCCCCTGCGACCTTTGCCTCCACGGGCCTGGCTGCGATACTCATCAAGGGGGGTCCGCTTGATGAAGCGGTTCCGGGTGGCGGTAATGACAACCTGTTCTTCCGGGATCAGGTCTTCCATGTTGAAATCGCCCATCCATTCCCTGATTTCAGAAAGGCGGTCAGTTGCATAGTTATCCCTGATCTCCTGAAGCTCGGTCCTTATTACTTCCTTGAGCACCTGCTCGCTGGAGAGTATTTCCCTAAGCCGCTCAATAAGCTTTAAAATTTCGTGGTATTCTTCAAGGATTTTCTCCCTTTCCAAGGCAGTCAGCCGCTGCAGCCTCATTTCAAGAATGGCCTGGGCCTGGGCTTCTGTGAACTCCAGGGCGGCAATCAGGGATTCCTTGGCCTCCGCCGGAGAGGAGGACGCCCTTATCAAAGATATAACCTGGTCAAGGTTGTCGAGGGCAACCTTGAGCCCCTCCAGGATGTGGGCCCTTCTCTCAGCCTTGGTAAGCTCGAATGCCGTGCGCCTGCGAATTACCTCCCGACGGTGGGCCAAAAAATGGACCAGGATTTCGGAAAGCGACATTATCTTGGGCTGGCCATCGACGAGGGCCAAAAGATTCATCCCGAAAGAGGTCTGCATCGCGGTCATTTTGTAAAGGTTATTCTCAACGACCTCCGGAGATTCTCCTCTCTTCAGCTCTATCACAATGCGGATGCCCTCCCTGGAGGACTCATCACGCAGATCACTGATGCCGGTTATCTTTTTTTCATTGACAAGCCTGGCTATATTGATGATCAGCTTGGCCTTATTGACCTGGTAGGGAAGCTCTTCGACAATCAGGGCTTCCCGGTCTTTACCTATTGACTCAACCCTGAGTTTCGCCCTGATCCGGATAATGCCCCTTCCGGTGCTGTAAGCCTGTACAATGCCGCTGCTTCCGCAAATTATCCCGGAAGTCGGGAAATCAGGCCCGGGAAGAACGCTCATCAACTCCGGGAGCGGGACTGAAGGATTATCCAGCATCAAAAGAAGTGCTCCAACAACTTCTCCCAGGTTATGGGGCGGTATGTTGGTAGCCATCCCCACGGCAATTCCCGAAGTTCCGTTCACCAGGAGATTGGGAACCCGGGTGGGCAGGACCACAGGCTCTGTCAGGGAGTCGTCATAATTGGGAAGGAAATCAACCGTATCCTTGTCCAGGTCCGCCAGCAGTTCTCCCGCAACCCGGGACATCCGGACCTCGGTGTACCGCATGGCAGCCGGGGAATCCCCGTCAATGGACCCGAAATTACCCTGCCCGTCTACCAGGGGAACCCGCATCGAAAATTCCTGGGCCATGCGCACAATGGTGTCATACACGGCCGTATCACCATGGGGGTGATATTTACCTATGACCTCTCCAACGATTCGCGCTGACTTCTTATGGGCTTTGTTATATACATTGTTCAGCTCGCTCATGGCGTAAAGGACACGCCGGTGAACAGGCTTGAGACCATCCCGGACATCTGGAAGAGCACGGCCGATTATGACGGACATCGCATAGTCCAGATAGGAGGACTTCATCTCTTCTTCAATATTTATCGAGTACGTTTGAGTCGGATTTATAATTTCCATTGCTTACTTAAGAACCTGAACTGATTTTTTATTTAAACATCAAGATTTTTGACATTCAGGGCATTGACTTCAATGAAGTTGCGCCTGGGCTCCACCTGGTCGCCCATGAGGATTGTGAAAATCTCATCCGTTTCAATGGCGTCCTCGATATCCACCCTGAGTAATTTCCGGGACTCGGGATTCATTGTGGTTTCCCAAAGCTGAATCGGGTTCATTTCCCCCAGGCCCTTGTACCTCTGGAGCGTAAGGTTCTTTTTCCCTGCGGCTTCTATATGGTCAACCATCTCCTGGATTGTTCCCACCCTGGTTTCATGTTCCTTCTCCCGGATAACAATCTCGGTATTGATGAATTCACGGATGCGGAGATGAAGCTTTCCGAGCTGCCTCCACTCGGCGGAATCGAGGAATTCCAGGTCCAGGAGTACCGGTCCGCTTCCCTCTCCGTTCTCCACCCATGCCCCGTAGAGACTGTGCTCTTCATCATAGTGAGACCTTGTTTCAAGCCCTTGTCCGGACATCTCCCTCTCGAGTTTCTCGAGATTCTTCCTGTCAGCCAGAAAGCCTTCAAGGGAGTCCTGGCCTGCCAGCAGGGAGTCAGGAAATGACCGGAGGAGGATTTCCAGGACATTGGCACCCGCTGATTTTCGGGCCAGCTTGTCAAAAAGACGGTCATACTCCAAAAGGAGATTCATCGAAGCTCCCAGCTGGTCACCTTCATACACCTTGTCAAGGGCCGGGAGATAGACCTCCACATTGGTAAGGGCCCTTTCCAGAAGGAATGCGGTAAGGGCTTTTTCGCTGTGAAGGTATTGTTCATTTCGTCCTGACTGGACCCGGTAGAGGGGGGGCTGGGCAATGAATACATGCCCCTGCCTGATCAAATCAATCATTTGCCTGTAGAAAAAAGTCAGCATCAGCGTCCTGATGTGGCTGCCATCCACATCAGCGTCTGTCATGATGATTACCTTGTGATAGCGTAGTTTCTCCAGTGAAAAGTCCTCCGGACCAATACTGGTGCCGAGGGCCGAAATTATGGTGGCTATCTCCTCGTTGCCGAGCATTTTGTCAAAGCGGGCCTTTTCAACATTAAGAATCTTTCCCTTCAGGGGAAGTACCGCCTGGATTTTCCGGTCCCGTCCCTGCTTGGCTGATCCCCCGGCCGAATCACCCTCTACAATAAACAGCTCGGAAAACACCGGGTCTCTTTCCTGGCAATCAGCAAGCTTTCCTGGCAAAGCGGTGCTTTCCAGAGCACCCTTGCGCCGGGTCAGGTCGCGGGCTTTCCTTGCCGCCTCCCGGGCTCTCGAAGCATCCATCGCCTTATCAATAATTTTTCGGGCTTCGGCCGGATGCTGTTCCAGGTAAAGGCTCAGCTGCTCATTGCAAATATTCTCAACCAGCCCCTTCACCTCCCCGTTACCCAGCTTGGCTTTGGTCTGGCCTTCAAACTGGGGGTCAGGAAGCTTGATATTGATTACCGCGGTCAAACCTTCCCGGACATCCTCTCCGCTGAGATTCTGCCTGGAGTCCTTGTTCAGACCTGCTTCGGCAGCATAGGAGTTCAGGGTCCTGGTCAGTGCGGCCTTGAATCCGACCAGATGGGTTCCGCCTTCAATCGTATTAATGGTGTTGGCAAAGGAAAAGAGGGTCTCGGCATACCCGTCGTTATACTGAAGCGCCACATCGGCACTGATGTTGTCCTTCTCCCCGCTGAGGAGTATCGGCTCATCACTGAGCACCCCCCGATACTTGTTCAGGTCCCTTACGAAATCAACTATTCCGCCTTCATAAAGGAACTCCTGCTCCCGTTCATCCCTGAGGTCCTCAATTGAGATGCTGATCCCGGGATTAAGATAGGCCAGCTCTCTCAGCCGCTGGGCCAGGATGTCGTAATTGAACTCCAGGACATCAAATATCTGATCATCGGGGAGAAAGGTTATCTTGGTTCCCCTCTTCCTGGTCTTCCCTGTCTGGCTGAACAGAGTAACCGGCAGGCCCCTCTCATAACTCTGGGTGTAAACCTTCCCGTCTCTCCATATTTCCAGGTCCAGCCTGGAGGATAAGGCGTTTACTACAGAAATGCCTACCCCGTGAAGACCGCCGGAAACCTTATATGTATCATTGTCAAACTTCCCTCCGGCATGCAGGACGGTCATGACAACCTCCGCCGCGGAAATTCCCTTGGAGGAATGCATGTCAACGGGAATCCCCCTTCCGTCATCTATCACCGTGACTGAATTATCCGTGCTTATTTTGAGCTTGATGTTGCTGCAGTAGCCGGCCATGGCTTCATCCACGGAATTATCAATGACCTCGTAGACCAGGTGATGAAGCCCCGAAGAACCGGTGGAGCCGATATACATGGCAGGCCTCTTGCGGACAGCTTCCAGACCTTCGAGAACCTTGATGTTGCTGGCGGTGTACGTTGATTTTACAGTGCTCTTTGAAACTCTCTCAATATTGTCCATACTTGTTACGCAAATGCCCCAGCCGGTGACAATCTGGGCGAGAAAAGCTTTCGGGTTAACCGTCGAGGATTAACTCTTTTCCGGAATTTGGTTTGTTGAAAAGGCCTCAGATCATTCCAGGCCTCTTCTGACATTTAATGATAAATAATTATACCATATTAGGCCGATATTAAAGGTACGGCCGGACCGGCTGATGAGAGAAAGACCCGGGTAAAGTCCGGCTCAGGTGCGGAAGGGTTTTCCTTTTGCACACCTCCCCTTTAAAAAGACCAGTTACGGGAGGAATAAGGGAGCGTACAGCCCCGGTACCGGGGCCGATGCAATGAAACAGTGGAATAGGCCCGCCTGAAACGGGAGGATTCTCAGTTCTTAAGAGGCATCACAACGTACTGGAGCCTGAACTTTTCAAGCTTCCCGGGAACAAACAGCCCCTGCTTCTTCTGGTCATTCAAACGGAGGATCACCGTTTCACTGCTGAGGCCGGAAAGAAAGTCCAGTATATACTGGGCGTTGAATCCGATCCTGAAAGGCTCGCCGGCATACTCGGCCGGAATAAAGTCATTAGCTTCCCCGTAATCGGAGGAATCAGCAGTGATTTCCATCTGGCCTTCCTGGATATCAAAAACGACGGCCTTGGACTCCTCGTCGGCCATTACCGAAGTCCTTTTCAGGCATCCGGAAAATTCGGAAGCATTCAATACCACATCATGGGCGCAGTCCTTGGGGATCACCATTTCATAGTTCGGAAACTGGCCGGTCAGGACCCGGGAAACCAGCTTGCGGTCATTCACCTTGAAGAATATGTGGTTATCAGTATGGGCAAAGCTCACACTGCCTGATTCAGAGTCCTGGGAGAGCCGACTGAGCTCCACCAGGGTCTTCTTGGGTATCAGGACCCTTACCTCCTCCTCAATTCCTTCAAGGGCGACATCATGCTCCACCAGCACCAGGCGGTGCCCGTCGGTGGTCACAAAAGAGATTCCCGCAGGGTTGACAATCATCAGAGCGCCATTAAGCGTATACCTCGACTCCTCCTGGGTAATGGCGTATATGCAGCGTGAAATCATAAAGGACAGGGCCTTGGCCGGGAGGTTGATACTCTCCTGGTCAAAATCAGGCACGTCAGGAAAAGACTCCCTGGCCAGGCTGGATACCTTGAACCTGGAACGCCGGCAAAGGACCTCCATCCATGCCGTGGAATCGGATATGATCTCCTTGAGGTGGACATCTGAGTCTTCAGGAAGAAGCCGGATGATATCAAAAAACTTCCTGGCCGGCACCGTTATGGCGCCTTCCCGGTTGATCTGGGCACTGCACGAGCACTGGAATGTGACATCAAGGTCAGTAGCGGTAACTACCAGGGACGTCCCCTCCGTTTCCAGGAGAAGGTTGGCCAGAATTGGCACGGTGGTTTTGCGTTCAACAACCCCTTGAACATATTGAAGCTCCTGCAACAAGGCGTCCTTATTTATTAAAACGTCCATATAGCCCTCTCGATCCTACGTTTCAGGTCACGTTTCAGTATACAACCTCCGTATGAACAACTCGGTCCAGGCGGATACTACATCAGTTCCACTTTCAGGCGTTCAAGCAGGGTCCTGGTTCGAAAATCCTTCCGGCCCTGCTCATCTATTTTCCGTATGGCATGCAGAACAGTGGTATGGTGTTTCCCTCCAAACATCCTGCCAATCTGGGAAAGCGAATTCTCCGTCATTTCCTTGCAGAGAAACATTGCTATCTGCCTGGGTTCGGTTATCCTCTTGGAATTATTCCTTGACGTAAGTTCCGAGACTTTAAGGGAAAACCTTTCCGCCACTTTCTGCTGAATTGAATCAATTGAGACGACCTGGTTCTTTTCGTCAATCAGCTGGCCCAGGACTTTACGGCACAACTGGAGATTCAGGGCCTCCCCGGAAAGCCGGCTATAGGCAACAAGCCTCAGCAGGGCTCCTTCCAGCTCTCTGACATTCGACTTGATTCCCCTCGCAATGAACTCCGCCACCTCCTGGGGAAGGTCTATCCTCGAGACCGCTGCCTTGTTTTTCAGGATCCTGATCCTGGTGTCCAGCTCAGGAGGCTGGATATCAGCAAGCAAGCCCCACTCAAAACGGCTGTAGATCCTGGCTTCGAGACCTTCAATCTTCTTGGGAGGGGCATCGCTGGTGACAACTATCTGTTTCTGGGCGTCATAAAGGGCATTGAACATGTGGAAGAATTCTTCCTGGGTCTTTTTCTTATTCGCCAGGAACTGGATATCGTCAATCATCAGGATGTCGATATTCCGGTATTTCTCCCTGAACTGGCTTCCCTTCCCCTTGCTGGTGGAATGCGTGAATTCATTTACGAAGGTTTCAGAAGAGATGCACCTGACTCTCATCTGGGGGAAATTATCCCTGATATGCCTGCTGATCGCCCGCATCAGGTGGGTCTTGCCAAGGCCGGTGCTTCCATATATTCCAAGAGGGTTATAGGCACAGGAGGGGCGTTCGGCAACAGCGATCGACGCTGCATGGGCGAACCGGTTTGAATCTCCCACGATAAAGGTATCAAAGGTATAGGCGGCAGGTCCGACAGGGCTGCCCGAACCTGAAGGCTGCTCTGCAGCGCCCCCGCCCAAAGCCCCGGAGTTCTCAACCGGTGAGCGATTCTCGTCTTCCGCAGTCGAAAAACGGATGGTATAGCCTTCATACCCGGACTCATCAAGGGCCTCCCGAAGCACATTCATGTAATTCTGGCTCAGCCAGCTCTTGAAATGAGAATTTGGAACAGCCACTTCCAGGACCCGGCCAACATCATCAATGCTCCGGGAAGAAGTCGGAATGAAATAAATATCGTAAACCCTGGGATCAACCTTCTGCCTGACCTTCCCCAATACTTTGATCCATATGAACGAATGATTCTGCACAGTTGCTCTTCCACAATGCTAATCGTTATCAAATATAGGCTTAAGCACTCTTAAGCCTCTAAATCATTCAAATTTTCCACACCTTTTTCCACAGGGAGAAGGCTCTGCCGCCACCCGGTCTTCCGAGAAAGACCCTTCCTTTTCAGAAGCTCAAAATTAACACGCCGGAGACAAAGTTTCTATAGAGAAAATAAAATAAATTTCCGGCTCCTGGCCGCCATGCCCATAAACAAAAGAGTTAGGGGGGGGGAATTTTTCCGCGGCTGAAAAAAACGCTATTCCGGCATAACCTACCGATAGTCAACCATAATAAAAATTCACAGCGGCCCTGCCCTGGAAGGAGGCTCGCTGAAAATGAGATTTGGCCGATTTGGCCGATTTTATTCTTTGCGGAAGCCCTTAAGGATTTTTGCGTAGGTTGTCTCCAGAAGCTCTGGAATAATGCGGGTCTGGCCTGCTGTAGCGACAAAATTGGAATCCCCTGCCCAGCGCGGTATTACATGCAGGTGAAGGTGACTTTCCACTCCTGCCCCGGCACATCTGCCTACATTGATGCCAATGTTGAATCCTTCCGGATGGTAGATCTCAGCCAAACAGGCTTCCGCTTTCCTGGCCAGGAGCATCATCTCCTGGACTTCTTCCGGCTCAGCAGCTGAAAGCGTGCTTACATGGCGGTAGGCTACAACCATCAGGTGTCCTGATGTGTATGGAAAGCGGTTGAGGATAACGAAGGTTTTTTCCCCGCGATGTACGATCAGGTTTTCCCGGTCCTGCTCTTCCCTGCATTCCAGGATACGGCAAAAGACACAGCCTTCAACGGAATCTGCGGAGTTTATGTAGTGGAAGCGCCAAGGGGTCCATAAATTTTCCATCACCTGCCCTGCTGCTTTTCCGGCCTTCTTCGGATCCCTGCGGGGCCGGCCGGAAATGGACCCGGCAGATAGGGTTCTCCGGCCGATGGCTTCTTAAGGTCATCCGCCGGAACCCGGGACAAGAGCGGACCGGAAAGGCCCGGTCCGCATCAATTAATCCGCCTCACGGAAAACTAGGAATTTATGAGGGCTTTCAAGTCTTTTCCAGGCTTGAAGTACGGGACCCTTTTGGAAGGAACGCTTACTTTCTCACCGGTTTTCGGGTTCCTTCCAATGCGGGGAGCCCGGTCCCGGAGCCTGAAGCTGCCGAATCCCCTCAGCTCAACCTTGTCTCCGCCCTGGAGGGATTCGATGATGCTGTCGAGAACGGTCTGCACCATTACTTCCGCATCTCTTTTGTTTAAATCAGTTCTTTTTGAAACTCTGTTGACCAGTTCAGCTTTCGTCATCTTCAGCTTCTCCTTTTCCCTTTTCAGCCCTTCGTTTGAGCTCACTGAATTTATCTCCCGCCAACTCCCCGATCGAGGTTGTGGCTACTTCAGGAGTATACGTCCACCGCTCTTCAGGCTCTACTTCTTCAGTAAGGGCACGAATTGACAATCCAATCTTTCTTTCCAGAAGATTCAGTTTGATTATCTTGAAATCCATTTCCTGCCCCGATTGAAACTCCTTTTCAGGATTTTCAATACGTTTGGTGCTCAATTCAGACACATGGCACAAACCTTCAATGCCTTCTTCTATCTCAACAAAGGCGCCAAAGCTGGTTACCCTTATTATTTTTCCCTTAACAATGTCCCCGACCTGCTTATTGGCAAAGAATGTCTCCCAAAGGTCAGGCTGCAGCTGCTTTATGCCGAGTGACAACCTCTGGTTATCTCCGTCGACACTTAACACCACGGCCTCAACTTCCTGGCCTTTCTGAAGGATTTCCGAGGGATGCTTTACCTTCTTGGTCCAACTGAGGTCTGAAACATGGACCAGCCCTTCAACACCTTCTTCGACTTCAACGAAGGCGCCAAAATCGGTGAGGTTCCGCACTGTACCCTTTACCACCGCATTAATGGCATAAGTCTCTTCAACCTGGTCCCAGGGATTCGGCTCCGTCTGCTTCATTCCCAGGGAGATCCTCCGGTTTTCAGCATCAACATCCAGCACTTCAACCTCAACCTCGTTCCCGACTTCCACTATCCGGGAAGGATGTTTCAGCCTTCGGTTCCAGCTCATTTCGGAAATATGGATCAGACCTTCCACGCCGGCTTCCAGTTCAACAAAAGCCCCGTAGTCCGTTACCGATACCACCTTGGCATTAACCCTTGAATTCTTTTTGTATCTCTCGTTGGCTGTCAGCCAGGGGTCCCCGCTCATCTGCTTGTAACCAAGTGAGACTTTCTCTTCCAGCCGGTCAAACTTGAGTATCCTAACCTCAATTTCATCTCCCAGCTTGAACATGTCAGAGGGGTGGTTAACCCTTCCCCAGGAGAGATCGGTAATATGCAGAAGGCCGTCAATTCCGCCCAGGTCGACAAAGGCTCCGTAATCAGTGATGTTCTTGATAACCCCTGTGACAACAGACCCTTCCTCCAGGTTCCGCAGGGTCTCTTCCTTTTTCTTGTAAAACTCTTCTTCCAGGACTGATTTCCTGGAGAGGACAATGTTGCCGCGCCTCTTGTTTACCTTGATAACCCGGACTTCAATGTCTTCACCCTTGAAGCTGTCAAGGTTACGCACAGGGTGCATGTCAACCTGGGACCCGGGGAGGAAAGCCCTTACGCCTATGTCGACAGCCAGTCCGCCCTTGATTCTCTCCAGGACACGACCTTTCAGAATTGTCTGCTCGTCATGGGCAATCTCGATGGAATCCCAGATCTTCATTCTCTCCGCTTTTTCGCGGGAAAGAACAATGGTCCCGTCATTTTCAATACTTTCCAGCAAAACATCAATCTCATCGCCAACAGAGACCTCTACTTTGCCTTCACTATTCTTGAACTCATCAGCCGAAACAACCCCCTCGGATTTGAATCCAACATCAATCACCACTGAGGAGCCTGATACCTTCAGGACCTTGCCTTTTACCACTTCGCCTTCGATAAAATCATTTTTCCCGGTGTCGTGAGCGTTAAGCATCTCCTCAAAATCAATTGCTGTTTCCGGGATCTCGATCTCCGGCTTCACTGTTTCAACGGAAACCACTGTTTCCGCTACATCCTTAACTCTGTCTTGAGTCATTAAAAAAACCTCCGTTAAAATTTTGATTCCCCCCG
>CAZOGT010000020.1:0-1238 GCA_964579015.1 uncultured Acidobacteriota bacterium
TGATCCTGACAACCGGGTCCTCTTTTCCCGCCCGGAAAATTACAACAGGGATGAGTACAAATCCTTGATCAAGGACATCAGGGAGGGGCGTTTCGCCGCCGTGGGGCAGCGGCGGGAGATGGAGATTGACGGGATCGGACGGATAACCAACATGGTGAGGCTGCCCAATCAGAAAACCGATGCCAACAACCAGCATGCCTCCTTTCTGTCTACCGACCTCCCCGAGGAAAACTGGCCCTGGCCTGCTTCCGGCTGGTCCTGGAGGGACAGGTTTGCAGAGCGTCTCCGCCAATACACTGAGGGGCTTTTCTGGTTCATGCAGAATGATCCGGAAATACCCGAAGAGGTCCGAAAAAAAAGCAGGGAGTGGGGCATGGCCCGGGATGAGTACCAGGATAACCAACACTTTCCCCGCCAGGTTTATGTCAGGGAGGGCCGGAGGATCGAGGGCGAGTACCTGTTTACCGCCCATGATGCCATTCCGGTCAGGGACGGTTCGCGTCCCCCGCTGCACTTCAATTCCATAACTGCCAGCCACTACGCCCTTGATTCCCACGCGGTGCGGAAAAGAGAGGACGGCCGTCTTCATCTCGATGGATTCTTCAGCTACCCATCCCGGCCGTACATGGTTCCTTACGGCGTTATTGTTCCCAGGGGCGTAACCGGACTGCTGGCGCCGGTCCCGGTTTCCGGTACCCATATCGGGTTCAGCACCCTGCGGATGGAGCCCTGCTGGATGGCAATGGGACAGGCCGCGGGAGTTGCCGCCGCCCTCAGCTGCAGGGCTGGAGTCCTCCCCCATGAACTGGAAATCAGCCTGCTCCAGGAGCGGCTGATAGAAGACGGGGCAGTGCTGATGTATTTCACTGATATGGATTCCCGCGATCCCAGGTTCAAAATTCTGCAGAAGGCCGCGGTTATGGGTTTCTTTACCGCTGATGAATGGGAGGCCCGCCTTGATGAGCCTCTTGATTCCGATTCCGCCCGGAGGTGGATTGAACGTTCAGGCACTGAAATGACCGTTGATGAAATCAGGGGTATGAGCCGGGGTGATTTCCTGGAAAAAACCATGTCAGAAAGAAAGTATTGAGGCTGATAATCCTTGAACATATAATCAATTGGCGATGAAATCAGTAATTATCGGTATCCACGGTCTGGGAAACAAGCCGCCGGAAACCATCCTCAGGAGCTGGTGGCTTAATTCAATCCAGGAAGGGATGTACCGTTCAGGCAAGGGC
>CAZOGT010000020.1:1274-17921 GCA_964579015.1 uncultured Acidobacteriota bacterium
TGGATCCTTCTGTTGCAGATCCCAATGACCCGCTCTTTCTTAATGAGCATTACACCCCGGGCCGGGGCGGAGGAAACGAGGTCCCTCCCGGCTTCCTGAAGGACCTGATGCTCTATCTGGAGAACCAGATGGACCGCATATTCCTGAATGCGGACCTCAGCATAAATTTTAAAAAAGTTACCGATCGGCTGATTCACCATTGGTTCTCTGACCTTGAAACCTACTACGGTGAAAAGTGCGTTGATGCGGCTGGGGAAGACTGTTCCGCCAGGGAGGCCATTCAAGGCCGCCTGCTCAGGAAGCTTGAGCAGTACCGGGATTACCGGATTATGCTTATCGCCCACTCAATGGGGTCGATTGTTGCTTATGATGTGCTTTCCGGCCTGGATGGGAGAATCCCCGTCCACACCTTCGTCACCATTGGATCTCCTCTTGGACTCCCCGTTATCGTGGGAAGGGTGCATGAAGACCGAAAGCGCCGCGGCCTTGAAAACACCAGCCCTTCAGTTCCGGAAGGTATTACCGGAGAGTGGGTCAACATGTCCGATATCCGTGACAGGATCGCCATTGACCACACGCTGGAGGATGACTACCAGGCCAACAGCCTGGGTGTGAAGGCCCTTGATCTATATGTTCACAATGATTACGAGATGAACGGCAAGGAAAATCCCCACAAGTCATTTGGGTACCTGCGGGCACCTGAGATGGTGGGGCTGATCAGCGGGTTCAGCGACGAGGGCAGGTCATGGCCCTACCGCCGCTTCCAGCATTTCGCGGCGAGGTTCATGGCCGGGATAAGGTCCCTGGCCGGGGCTGCACGCACCTGAAGGGCCCGGCCTTACCATAATGTTTTTTCAGGAATGGGGAGTTTATGAATGGAAGGATATTTTTTGTGATGCTTATCCTCTTCTCTTTTTCGGCTGCTCCTGAGGCCGGGAAACGGGCCTCGGACTACGGAATCAGGTTCGGCACAATGGAGAAAGGCCCGGATAACGCCATAACTGACGTCCGTGGTGTCAAGGCAGGACACGTCACACTGGTCGAAGGTGATGATGTCAGGACAGGAGTAACCGTAGTAGTCCCGCACGGCGGGAATATCATGCAGGAGAAGGTCCCGGCCGCCATGTACATAGCCAATGGTTTCGGGAAAATGACCGGGTACAGCCAGGTAGAAGAGCTGGGTAATATCGAGACCCCGATTGTCCTGACCAATACCCTCTCCGTACCCACGGCAGCCGACGCCCTGATCGACCATATCCTCTCCCTGGGTGAAAACAGGAAATTTATCAAGTCCATCAATCCGATAGTCGGGGAGACCAATGACAGCTTTCTTAACGATATCCAGGGCCGGCACGTGGAGAAAAAACATGTCCTGGAAGCCTTGCGGAACGCTGTTTCCGGCCCGGTCACAGAAGGGCCTGTGGGTGCCGGAACCGGAACCATCTGTTTCGGGTTCAAGGGCGGGATAGGCACATCATCCAGGCTCATTCCCGAAGATGACGGGGGCTATACCGTGGGAGTGCTTGTCCAGACCAATTTCGGAGGGGACCTGAAGATTTCCGGCATACCGGTCGGAAGGCTGCTCGAACATTCCGGTGACAGTGATTCCGTGGACGGTTCCTGCATGATTATTGTTGCCACTGATGCCCCGATCACGGCCAGGAATCTCAAGCGGCTGGCAAAAAGGGCGGTATTCGGCCTGGCCCTTACCGGGGGTCACTGTTCCAACGGAAGCGGTGAGTATGTCATTGCTTTTTCGACGGCCGAAGATTTGAGGATCTCCCATCAGCGGGGAGATGACTTGTTTGTCGGGAGCAGGGAATTGAGAAATGACCGGATGACTCCACTTTTCAGGGCGGTGATTGAAGCAACCGAAGAGGCGGTCATCAATTCCCTGTTCGCCGGGAAGGAAACTTTCGGCTATCAGGGCCATGGTGTAAAGGCATTGCCGGTCGAGAAAGTCCTGATGATTCTGAAAGGCCATGGAGCGATCCCGGCAGCGAAAGGTGAGAAATGATTAATGCCGATCCTGACCCTCATGAAACTGGGGAGGAAGGAGGTTTGCTCTCCCGGATTATGGGATAAAATTTTCCGGCTGTATTCCGGATCACAGCTTTTTCAGATGATTTGCGGCAAAGTTGGGAAACTTCCTCAGGGTGAAAAACATATCAGGTTATTTAAACTGACTGCTTTTGGAGAAGCATTGATGCCCATACATTCGGAAATCCTGAAGTCCAGGAAGCTGATCGTAACCAAGGTTGAAGGTTTTCTCACATTAAAAGAATTTACCCGGAAACAGAAGCTCCTTTCTGAAGATCCTGAATTTGATCCGGGCCATGACCATCTGTTTGACATGAGCGGCGTGACCGGTGTAGAGGACATTACAGCCTCAATGCTTAAGGATATCTCCTCGGTAAGAATTTTTTCGGAGTCGAGTCGGCGGGCGGTGGTGGCTCCCGGTGACCTTGAGTTCGGGCTTTCCAGGATGTATGAGGTCTTCAGCCACAGTACGGATGACAACTTTTCGGTTTTTCGAAATGTCGAAGATGCCCTGGCATGGCTTGAACGAAGGCAGGACATCTGACCTTCACCATTCATCGGCTTACTGCTCCGGGAGCCGATAATATGTCTCCCCTTGTTGCATAATGCTCGCTCAGCCTCCCCGATGTTATGCGGATAAAAAATATGCAATCCTGCCGGCAGTGCTTCTTTTTCCCCAGGGGAGGATTTTTTTTGCAGGGGTGATAGTGAGAATTGGAGGGTCAATCGAATCTTTTTCAGGATGGAGACATTATGAACTGGTGTATTTTAATTTTGGCTGGTTTTTTTGAAATGGGTTGGGCTGTAGGGCTCAAGTATTCGGACGGCTTTACCAGGTTCTGGCCGAGCCTTCTTACGGCCGGCGCCATGATAGTGAGTGTGGGGTTGCTGGGCTATGCCATGAAGTCCATGCCTATGGGTACAGCGTACGCTGTATGGGTAGGTGTCGGGGCCGCCGGGACCGTAATCCTGGGGATAATGCTGATGGACGAGCCGGTAACGGCTGGGCGCCTTCTCAGCATCGGCTTGATTATTCTTGGAATTATCGGCCTGAGGCTGACTTCAGCAGTCTGAAAGAAGATTCATGCCAGACGGAATCGGTTTTTGATTTTTTTGGATTAGGCCGAATGAAAAGGAGATTTATGGGAGAGGCAAGCTTCTCAGGACCACGGAAAGTTGCAGTTGTCGGAGCCGGGGCGGTTGGTTCCACTTTCTGCTATACCCTGGCCCAGAGCGGTCTGGCGGACGAGATTGCCCTGATTGACAACAACAGCGATTTGTTGAGCGGACAGGTCCTGGACCTTTCCCACGGGAAGCCTTTTTTCCCGACTGTATCAATCCAGGCCGGTACGCCGTCTGACTATGCTGACGCCCAGGTGATTGTGATTACCGCGGGCGGGGCCCAGCGGCCTGGCGAAACCAGGCTTCAGCTGATGCAGAAGAACGCGGCCATAGTGAAATCTATTGTCGCTGATATCGCTGCCCAGGATTCCGACGGGGTGGTCATTGTGGTGACCAACCCGGTGGATGTGCTGACCCATGTCGCGCTCAAAGAGTCGGGATGGGAAAGGGGGAGGATAATAGGCTCCGGGACAGTGCTGGACAGTGCCCGTTTTCGGTACCTGCTCAGCCGGCATTGCGGGGTTGACGTTCACAATGTACATGCCTACATCCTCGGTGAACATGGGGACAGTGAATTTGCAGCCTGGTCCATGACACACATAGCAGGCATGCCGATCGATGATTACTGCCCGATCTGCGGCCGTTGCGAGAACTGGCAGGAGGACCGCAGGGAAATCGAAGAAACAGTCCGGGACTCGGCTTACCACATCATCGGGTACAAGGGCGCCACCAATTTCGGGGTGGGACAGGCCCTGCTGAGGATCACCGGGTCAATATTGCGCGGACAGAGAAGCGTGCTCACGGTGTCGACCATGCTCGAGGGAGAATTCGGGCTGCACGACGTCTGCTTGAGTGTTCCTTCCATATTGTCTAACCGGGGTGTGTCCAGGATTATTGATAATCCGCTCCCGGAGAGAGAGCAGGCGTTACTGCTCAAGTCGGCTTCAGTCCTCACGGATGCAGCCAGGCGGCTTGAAGCCGGACCAGGGGACAAAGGAGAAAGGGGGAACCCGGCTGTTGACGGATCCAGTGGATCTTGAGAAGGCCTGGATGGAGTTCTCCCTGAATGCTATAATCGATTGATAATTAAACAGGCTTGCGGAAGCGGAATGTTGACTCTTTTCCTGTAATTTTTCCAGGAAAACCATGAAGGATTCCTCCCCGGGATGACCTATGACTTCTGACCAGTACATACTATTCTTCCTGATTGGGCTGATTTTCATTTTTCTTATCTGGGGAAAGGTACGCTATGACCTGGTGGCCTTTGCTTCCCTGGTGGTTGCCTTTATCCTCGGCGTAGTTCCGGAAGACCGGGTATTCTCCGGATTCGGGCATCCGGCCGTGGTGATAATCGCCCTGGTCCTGATTGTCAGCCGGGGGCTTTCGCTTTCCGGTGCTGTTGAACTGCTGGCCCGCATGGTCGTTGACTCTTCCCGCAGCCTCCAGGGCCATATCGCGGGGCTTGCCGGAATTGCGGCAGCCCTGTCGGCTGTCATGAATAATGTGGCGGCTCTGGCGCTGCTGATGCCGGTTGATATGCAGGCAGCCCGGAGAGCAAAACGAAGCCCTGCCCTGACCCTCATGCCGCTTTCCTTTGCTTCGATTCTCGGGGGAATGATCACCCTGCTCGGCACCCCTCCCAACATTGTAATAGCTACCTTTCGCGAGGATGCCATCGGGAGTCCCTTCACGATGTTTGACTTTGCCCCGGTGGGCCTTCTGGTAGCACTGGCCGGTGTTGCATACGTCGTATTCCTGGGTTGGAGGCTGATTCCGGGTGACCGCGGGAAAAAGGATACAGGCAAGGAGCTTGAAGAGCTGAACAGTTTCATTTCCGAAGCAAAAGTCCCCGAGTCATCGGAGGCAGTCGGCAAAAGGCTCAGGGAACTGGATCCCCTGGCGGAAGAGAGTGACATTCACCTGGTCGGCCTGGTTCGCAGGGGGAAACGATTGCCTGGTTCGGCCCGCCTCGAGATCGTCAGGAAAAACGACCTGGTGGTTATGGAGGGCCGCCCTGAGGATATGGATCAGTTTGTCGGCTCCGCCGGCCTGGAGCAGGGCGGGAGCGGCAAAAAAGAGGGCCTCATTTCTGAAACCCAGTCACTGGTCGAGGTGGTTGTTCCCGAAGGGGCCTGGATTGCCGGCCGGTCCGCCATGGATGCCAGGCTTCTTTACCGGCATGGCGTTACCCTGATGGGCATTTCCAGGAAGGGTCGCAGTATCAGGGAGCAGGTCAGGAAAACCAGGATAATGCCAGGGGATATCCTGCTGCTTTTCGGGCCTGAGGAAAGGATGCCGGATGTGGTTGACTGGATGGGATGCCTGGCCCTGGCGGAGCGGGGGCTCGATGTTGTCCAGAGAAAGAAGGCCTGGCTTGCCTCGGGCATTTTTGCGGCGGCGATAGTGGCCTCCAGCCTGGGGCTGATCTACCTTCCCCTGGCACTGGCTGCGGTCGTTGTCGCCTACCTGCTTCTGAGGATTGTCCCGATGTCACAGGTATATACCTCGGTAGAGTGGCCGGTTATTGTCCTGCTCGGGTCCATGATCCCGATTGGAGCGGCCCTGGAATCAAGCGGAGGGACCGAACTGGTCGCCAGGTCGATCATCAACCTGGCAGAAGGCCTGCCTGTCGAGGCTGTTCTGGCAATCCTGATGATCATTACCATGACCCTCTCGGATGTTCTGAACAACGTGGCCACTGCCTTGATAGCCGCCCCTATAGGAGTGGATATGGCAAACCATTTCCATGCCAGCCCCGACACGTTCCTGATGGCGGTGGCCGTGGCTGCCTCGTGCGCGTTTCTGACACCCATCGGGCATAAGAACAACACCATTATCATGGGCCCGGGAGGATACAAGTTTGGGGATTACTGGCGGATGGGACTGCCGCTGGAGGTTTTGGTTCTCCTGGCCGGCCTGCCCGCCATACTCTATTTCTGGCCGCTTTACTGACTGACTGGTTTCTTGGATGGTTTTACTGCGCAGCAGCGCAATAATGACGCAGAGACCATTACCGGACTCTCTATTTTTTTTCCTCCAGGTGCTTTTTCAGCTCTACGGCCAGTTTTTCCCCCAGGTAGGGGGTCAGCTCTTCTACGGAAGCTCTTCGAATCCGGGAGATGCTGCCCAGATTCTGCAGCAGCCGCTGTTTTCTCTTGGGGCCGATTCCGGGAATATTGTCCAGCTCCGAAGTGAAATCTCTTTTTCTGCGCCTTTTCCGGTGGAAGGTCACGGCAAACCGGTGCGCTTCATCCCTTATTTCCTGGATCAGGTGAAGGGCGGAAGAACGCTGGTCCAGCACAACCGGTTCCTCCTGTCCCTGGATGAAAATAATCTCCTCCTTTTTTGCAATGGCCGCCAGGGGAAGTTCATCCAGTTCGAGCCGGGAGAGGGCCTGGTAGGCCGCATGCAGCTGCCCTTTGCCCCCATCAAGGAGGATGAGATCAGGAAAACCGGCACCGGAATCGGAAAGCTTTTTATAGCGGCGGTATACAACTTCCTGCATTGCCGCGAAATCATCAGGCCCCTGGATCCGCTTATTCCTGATAATGAACTTTTTGTACTCCTTCTTCTGCATCAGTCCGTTTCTGCAGCTGACCATCGAAGCGACGGTCTCTGAACCCTGGATGGTGGAGATATCAAATGCTTCTATCAGTCCTGGAGCTTTAAGCAGCCCCAGTTCCTTCCGGAGCTGTTCCATTACCGGGTTTTTCAGGCGGGAATCAGGGAGGATACGGAACCTTGAATCAAATGCCATGCGGGCGTTTCGTTCAACCAGGGCCACCAGGTCCAGGTTGCTGCCCCTTTTTGGTATTGTTATTTCTATCCCGCTTCTCCCCGAAGACTTCCTCTTGTCCCGGAGCCATTCCTTCAGGACGTCCTGGTCTTCGATTTCAACCGGCAGCAGGATTCGCTGCGGCACATAGGTTGAGTCGAGGTAGTACTGCTGCAGGGCATCCCTGAGAAACGACCGGGGACTGAAGAATTCCAGATCCTCCCAGAAGTACTCCTTTTTCCCCAGGATCTGCCCTCCTCTCATCGAAAAGACCTGCAGTGCAGCCCTGGGACCGTCATGAAAATATGCAAAAATATCAGCTTCAAAAAGTGCGGCGGAAGTGATTTTCTGTTTCTCTCCCAGCTCCTTCAGCACCTTGATCCGGTTTCGGTACAGGGCGGCCGCCTCAAAGTTCTCGGCTTCAGCCAGCTCAGCCATTCGTCCCGTCAGCCTGTCGATAAGCTGGCCCGTCTTCCCCTCCAGAAGCATCAGCGCCTCCTGCAGAGATTGCCGGTAATTCTCCGGGCTGCTAAGGCCGTCTACGCATGGCCCCAGGCACCTTTTGATATGGTATTCAAGGCAGGGGCGCTCCAGTTTCCCGTCTATGGGAATTGAGCAGGTGCGAAGCTGGAAATACCTGTTGATGATTCGGAGCGTCTTTTTCGCAAGGGAAGCGGGAAGATAGGGACCGAAATATAAAGCGCCGTCCTTTCGGATTCTCCTGGTCAGCAGAACCCGCGGGTACTCCTCCTGAACAGTAACCTTGATGTGCAGAAAGGACTTGTCATCCTTGAGCCTGACATTAAGGCGGGGCAGTTCCTTCTTGACAAGGTTGCTCTCCAGAATGAGGGCTTCCACTTCGTTGTCAGTGAGAATGAAGTCCAGTTCGGAGGTGCGCTGCCTGATTATCCTGGTCTTGGGATCCTTGCAGTTTGAATCCTGGAAATAGGACCTGACACGGTTTTTGAGGTTCCTGGCTTTGCCGATGTAGATAACGGAACCGGAGCTATCCCTGAAAAGGTACACTCCTGGAGAAACGGGAAGATTTTGCAGCTGGGCAGCGAGATTTTCAGGGGTACACTTTCCAAGTGTACCCCTGATCCGCTTCACTTTCAAAGTGCCAGGTCAGAGCCGTCATCGTCCGGATTTGGATTGGCTGATGCCAGATCATAGTTGGGATCGGTCTCGTAGTCAGGAACCCATCCTTTTCTGATTACCCTGATCTTTACCTGCTGGCGGCCGAACTGGACTGCTTCTTCGTAATCAGGCATGAAAATATCAATAATTTCACCCTTGATAACCCCGCCGGTATCCATGACTGTATAGATTCCGCTGTAATCTCCGGCGGAAACCTCAATCACCGAACCAATGGGGAGTACCCTGGGATCAGCTGCGACAATCCCTCTCTGTACATAAACCCCTGAAAAAGTGATTCCAAGATCGCAATATGCTGTAGCTTCAAAATCTGTGAAATCGTCTTCCGCTAGGCCCGTTTCCACAATTTCATGGTTTGCTATGGTCTCAATTTCAGCAGATTTGATCGTGACGGCAGCATTTGACCCATCCGAGTCGGCGCCTGTATCTATGAATATAGAGTATCCTGTCAAGGAAGCTGTAAGACATACAGCAAGTACTGCCATAAATCCGAAAAGCTTGCATTTTTTTGTTACTCTCATATTAACCTCTTATTTTACAACAACTTAAAAAAAATAGCTTCTGTTAATTCCCTACATGCAGAGTTATCCCGAAAATAATTTTTGGAGGGGGAAACCCTGAAAACGAGTGTTTCAGAAACTGCGAATAAGATGTTTAATTTATCATAATCACTTTGTTATTAAAGCGTAGTATGCTTTGCAGGTATGACAAGATACATTATTTTTCCCTCCAAGTCAAAAAATCGGGGATTCCACCCGGGATTCCCGACTGGTGGGGTTATAGAGTAGTCCACATATTCCATGTGGCCTCCGCATTATGCATGGCCGGATTTCCCCGGTCTATCTGGTAACAGATATTGAACTGTGGTAAAGTTTTCCTGTCCTTAAGAAGAAGGTATAAATTTAGTGATGAATCTTCCAAACAGCTTGACCCTTTCAAGGATATTTTTAGTCCCCCTCCTTTTGGTGGTTCTGTTAACCGGAGATTTTCCCAAAAGGGAGTTTTGGGGACTCGTTGTATTCCTGGCTGCGGCGACAACGGACTATTTTGATGGATACCTGGCCCGGCGAAGGCAGCAGGTTACCAATTTTGGAAAGCTGTTTGATCCCCTGGCCGACAAACTGTTGATTTCAGCGTGCCTCATAGCCCTGGTGCAGCTGGAAGCAGCCCCGGCCTGGATAGTCGTGCTGATAGTCGGACGGGAGTTTGCCGTGACCGGGCTAAGGAGTATCGCCGCAACCAATGGAATTACCGTTGCTGCCTCCAGCATGGGCAAATGGAAAATGGTCAGCCAGGTTGCCTGCTGCGGTTTCCTGATAGTTGGCAATCCCTACCCTGAAGGATTGATTTTCAGAATAGGATATCTGCTCCTCTGGGTTACGGCGATCATATCAGTCCTTTCAATGATCCAGTATTTCAAGGTATTCTGGGGCCGGATCGGCCAAGTTGCCGGTAAATAGGGGAATCATGTCCCGGCCTGATCCTGAAAAGGTACAGCATATGGTTAAATTATGCCTGACCCTGGCCGCCGGGTCTGCGGCTGAAATGCAGGAGAAGATCAGGTTATACGATGGGTGTGTTCCCGTGATCGAAATCCGCCTGGACTACCTCGATCCCTTTTCGTTTCCGGTGATTCCAGCCGAAACTGAGACCCGTTACCTGGCGACCTGCCGCCCTGCCGCGGAAGGAGGAACATACAGGGGCTCTGAAAGGGACCGCCTGCGAATCCTCCGCGAGGCTCCCGGACACAGGTTCTCCCTGGTTGACCTGGAGTCCGACACTGAGGAACTCCCCCCATTTCCCGATCATGTTCAGATTGTAAGGTCGAGTCATGATTTCAGTTCATGTCCCCAGGACCTCCGGCAGGTTTACCTGGAGATGAAGTCCCTTTCCGGTGACCTGGTGAAACTGGTGGTAACTCCTCAAAACACCTCGGACCTGGTCAGGCTCCTGGAATTCATGGAGAATAATCTGCCGGGTTCGCCCGGGATCATCATCGGAATGGGGCCTTCCGCCCAGGTGACCAGGATTATCGGTCCTTTTCTGGGGAGTGCCTGGACTTATGTTTCAGAGGACAACATGGGTGTCGCGCCGGGTCAATTCGGCCTTGACCGGGCTGTGAGGCTGTACCGCCTTCCGGAAAGGGGGAGTGTGCCGGATCTTTACGGGGTCACCGGCAGGGCCGATGATGATCATCCGGACGTTTTTGTGGACAAGCTGAATCTCAGCTTCAGAGACCTCGATGTCAATGCCATGGCCCTGCCGCTGCCGGGAATAGACATGGGCTTGTTCCTCGCCTATGCCGGTGCCTCGAAGCTTCCCTACCGGGGTTTCGTCCGGATGGGGGATGGGGCGGCAGGAGTAGGTACAGGGGAGCTTGATGCCCTGTTCGGGACAAAGTTGATCAAAGGGGAATGGTCAGGGGAAACAGCCTTTCCCCCTGACCGGGACCATGCCGCACAGGATATAATCAGGTTCTGGATGTCCTGAACATTCTCCGGAAAGGCTTTCATATCTGAATGGAGTTTATGGAATGGTGAATAGCGTTAAGGTTCGTGTGCCGGGAAGCACTTCAAACCTGGGCAGTGGGTTTGATACCGTATCCGCGGCCCTCAGCATCTACCTGGATATATCAGCCGTGGTAATCCCGGGAGACAAAATATCCTGGCCTGAGGATTTAAGGCTGGATCCTGGTGAAAACATGATTTTGCAGGCCTATACTGCCGCCTGCCGAAGCCTGGGTTTCAGCAGCCCTGGCCTGAAGATTTCACTGGATAATGAAATCCCCTTTAAACGGGGCCTGGGGAGCAGTGCCGCGGCAATCATCGGCGGAATTAAACTGGCTGAGGGGTTTGCCGGGAAAAGGATTTCAACAGAGGAGATTTTCAATATTGCCTATCCCCTGGAGAAGCATCCCGACAACCTGGCTGCAAGCTGCCTGGGAGGATGGGCGCTCTCCCTGGTAACAGGCGGACGGATGCGGGCTTTGCCGCTGGAATCACATCTGGATGTTGATTATATTGTCGTAATTCCGGAGTTTACGGTTTCCACAAATGAGGCCAGGGAGATCCTTCCCGGTTCATACCCCCTGCAGGATGCGGTATACAATATCCAGAGGACCGCCCTGCTGGTACATGCTGTTCGTGAAGGGATTCCGGACCTGCTAAGGGAGGCAGCCGGAGACCGTCTCCATCAGCATTATCGGGCGTCCCTGGTTCCCGGGATGAAAGAACTGCTGGAGCGCAAGGGGCTGGATGACGGTGTCAAGGGGGATCTTCTCACTGTAACAGTCAGCGGCTCCGGGTCAGCTATGCTGGCCATGACGGCCAAAGGTGCGGACTCCCGGGCTGTGGGAGAATGGATGTGCCGGGTCTTTGCGGAAAATGGTATAGCCGCCCGCTACAGGATTCTTGAACTCGACAGGCAGGGCGCCCGGTTTGAATAGCCCGCAAAGGGCTCGGGGATTTATGGTGATGGATGGCCTACATGCCGGACAGGCCTTTCCTGAAGTGATCGGAGCGAAAGGCCGAAAGAAAATAGAGGGTGCCTCTGCAGCGGTAATTGGCTGCGGTGCCAGGGGGTCGATTGCTGCCGGGCTGCTGTCCCGCTCAGGGATCGGCAGGCTGAGATTGATCGACCGGGATGTCGTCAGCCCCGGACTCCAGGAGGGAGACGGAGTTGTTGCCCTGCCGGAAGATGCGACAGCCATTTCCAGGGCGGCCGCTGCCGCCCGGCACGTCAGGAAGATTACTTCAGCAACCCAGGTGGAAGTCCGGGATGAAGACCTGGATTTCCAAAACATTAAAGACCTCTGCGAAGGATTCGATGTCCTGGTGGATGGGGTTGATAATTTTCAGACAAGGTACCTTCTGAACGACTATTCATCAGCGGAGGGCATTCCCTGGGTTTTTGGCGCATTTCGGGGCACCTCCGGATTCTCGAGATTAATCATTCCCGGGAGGACCCCCTGTCTCAGGTGCCTCTTCCCTGAGCCGCCGGGCCCCGGAAGCATCCTCAATGCTGAACCATTCGCTATCATCCGGCCTGCGGTCCAGGCAGTTGCCGCCTTCCAGGCCCAACAAGCACTCAGGGTCATTGCCGATGGGAAAATGTCCGGAAAGGAACTGCAGGTTGACGCTCTTTCCGGAGAGTCGCGGGAAGAGGATACCACTGGACACCCCGGGGCTGATTGCCCCTGTTGCCGGAAAACCGAATTTCCCTGGATGGATGGAAGGACAGCCGAGAGCATAACCAGCCTTTGCGGGACCGGGTCCGTCCAGATACAGCCCGCAGTCAGGGGATCACGGCTCGATTTGCGGAAACTGGCCGGCCGTTTTGCAGAAAAGAATGTGTTACGATGCAACGATTATCTGCTGCAGTTGCGGATAAATGATTATGAGTTGACTGTTTTCAGCAATGGAAGGGCTATAATCAAGGGAGTGGAAGATCATGGTAAAGCCCGGATTCTCTATTCAAGGTATATTGGAAACTGAAACCGGAATTTTTCCACTGCCGTATATTAGAGTATTGACCAGTGGTAAGCCTGGCATGGCAGGCCTTGATTCCTGCCGGCCCTGCAGAGTGTGTCTTATGGAATTGCGGCGGAGAAAAAGTTGGGACTGATTTATGAGAAATAAAAAGTATCTTTTATTATTCCTCCTGTCAATATCCTTTTGCCCCGCTTTGGCGTTTGCCTCGGACGATTCAAATGAAGCCATGGCCCGGAAGATTATTGATGAAGCGGTGCAGGGCATGGGAGGCGAAGCCTACCTTGAGGTTGACAGGATTCAGAGCAGCGGACGCTATTTCTGGTTTAATAAGGGAAGGAAATATTTTCAGCGTTATCAGGACTGGTCTGTGATGTCTCCGGCTGTTAAATCCAGGGTGCAGCTGGGAAAAGGAAAAGAGGAATACCTGGAGATTGTAAACCTGGAAGTTAATAAAGGCTGGAAAAGAGAGAGTGAAAAGTTCATTGAGCTTTTTACGGAAGAAGATCTTTCGGAATTCAAGCGCGCTGTAAGGCATGATCTCGATTACCTGTTGCGGGAACGTCTTTCAGAAGAGGGCATGAGCCTTTTCTATTACGGCAGTGATGACATTTCCGGATCAGGATTGTACAAGGCTATTGAATTTGTCGATTCCAGGAGTGATTCCATTATCGTTTATTTCAACCTGGATGATTCCAGGCCTGCAAAAACCGAATACCATTCCGTGGACAGGAATGGGGTTCGCCATAAAAAGGAACAGGAGTTCTATAACTGGCATGAGTTTCAGGGTGTTACCGTACCCCTGCGGATCGATATCTATACTGACGGGGAGTTGAGCAGTCAGCGGTTCATTGAAGAGATTTCGTTTAACGATGTGTTCTCCGAAACCCTTTTTCTGAGGCCCGAGGGCGAGGAGTGGAAACCGGGCACCAGACAAGACCGTGAGTAGGCTCTCCCCGCAGATACCACCCAAGGGACAGCCCCTTGAAAGAAACTTGAAAGCCGGTTTCCCTCAGTGAGTTAAGGCTCCGGTGCTCATCAGCATCAGGCAGATCCCGATTTCACCCGGCCTGGCGCAACGGGCGTGAAGCCTGGGAGTGTACACAATCAGCTACATAGATGTGCCTTATACCGCACAGGATCCGCCCGCGGAAGTCGACCGGGGATGGATGATTGCGGGTCTCCCCGGTCTGGAACCAATCTTGCTACCTTTTCGTTAATAAATGCAACAGACAATAAAAAGAAGCGTTACTGTAAATGGTGTGGGCCTGCATACCGGTTGCCAGGTCAGTGTAACCCTGAGGCCCGCTCCGACAGGGACCGGCATAGTATTCAGGCGGACAGACCTGCAGAATTTTGAGATTGAGGCTCTCCAGATGTGGGTTTCCAGGGTCGAACTGGCTACCACCCTGATGAAGCATGGGGTGAGGCTTTCAACCGTTGAACATGTGCTCTCGGCCTTGTACGGATGCGGAATCGATAACGTATATATCGATATCGATTCCCTTGAAGTCCCCATCCTGGATGGTTCATCAAAGCCATGGGTTGACATGATCTCGGAAGCAGGCGTAGCGCCTTCCCACAGCGAAAGAGCCTATCTTGTTGTAACCAGCCCGGTACGTATTTCGGAAGGTGACAAGTATATTCTCATGGAGCCCTTTCCCGGGTTCAGAGTCTCTTACGCCATTGATTTTGACCATCCTTCCATCGGGAAGCAGAGCATCAATGTGGATGTAAGCCCTGAAAGCTACCTCCAGGAGCTGGCCTTTGCCCGTACCTTCGGGTTTTATGAGCAGGTGGAGGATCTCCTTAAAAAGGGGCTGGTAAGGGGAGGCACCCTTGAAAACGCGGTTGTGCTCAGTAAAACAGGTATTGTCAGTGGAGAATTAAGAGACAGATATGAGTTTGTAAGGCACAAGGCTATGGATCTTATCGGAGACATAGCTCTGTGCGGATTTCCTCTCAAGGGGCATATCAAGGCCTACAAGGGGGGGCATGCGCTCCATACCAGGCTGGCGGGAGAGATATCCAGAAACCGTTCCGCTATCCGCCTGATGAAGGAGTCCGAGCTGCAGGGGTACAACCTTGCGGTAAATGAGTAGCCCCGCCGTCGATTCCGGACACCCTCAATCATTCCCCATAACGACCGCCGCGGGAAGCGGCTGATGTTTTATTCAGGAGATTCTTCCTCTATACTTATGAAAATGCAATACAGGGCCCCCTTACACCTGCTAATGATTATGGCTGTAATCTTCTCTACGGCCGTCATTTCAGCCCAGCACCTGGTTATCCAGGACGGGTCAAGAGAAATTGCGCTTGAATCCAGGGTTCTGGAGGGACACGATTATTACCGTGTTGACCAACTGTCGGCGGCTTTGGGTTTTCGAATGAATGATTCCGGCGCCAATCTCGAGGTGGTCGGTGACCGGGGATCCCTGACTGTTATTTCGGGAAGACCCCTGGTTCGTTCCGGATCACAGTACATTCTCCTTTCCTCTCCCGTGGTGAAGTTAAGGTCTGAAGGGTGGTGGGTTCCTGAAGATTTCCTTGAAAAGGCTTTGCCCAATATTATTTCCAGGACACTGGTGGCAACAGGGAACAACTCCTACAGGATCGAAGCGCTCAATGAAAACGTGGTGCGCGTGGATACAGTCGACTATCCCGACCGTGTTTCTGTGGTCTTCAGGACCAGCCGGCAGGTCTCCCCGAGGATCAGGGAATTCAGGGAATATATCGAGATCAGGTTTGACGAGTACATCGTCGATCTTGAAGAAATTCGCAATCCCAGTACCATTGACGTGGTTAAGTCAATTGAATTTGACCCTACTGACGGACTGGGAACCTTTCGTGTCGATAAGGGTGAATTCTACGGGAGATACAGGGAATATGAGCTGACAGACCCCCCCAGGGTAGTGATTGAATTTTTTGAGGAGCCCAGGGAGCGTGCCGCTTCCCAGCCCTCCGCTCCGGCTGTCAGTCAACAGCCTGAAGCTTTTCCGCCTTCCGTCGATGGAGAGGAGGCTGGGGCACTGCCCGGCAGCCGGGAGATTAGAGAGGAAGTTGTAGTGATTGACCCCGGCCATGGAGGCCCGGATTCAGGAGCGGAAGCAGGCAGCAGGATACTGGAAAAAAACCTGACCCTTGCAGTGGCAAAACTGCTTGAAGCTCAGCTTGAGGCCAAAGGAATTCAAACCAGGATCACCAGGAACAGGGACACTTACCTTACTCCGGAACAAAGGAGTGCAGTCGCAAACTTCTATTCGACCAGGGCTTTTGTAAGCCTGCACCTGGGCGCTTCTCCTTCTCCGGCCACCCAGGGGCCGGTTGTCTATGTCCACAAGCCTTACCTCGGAGAACCGGAGGCAGGAGAGGCCGCCGGCGAAGAAGGCGGCTCCGGACAGGAGGACCGGGTTTCCGGGAGTCCAGGGAATGCCCTGTTGGTACCATGGGAAGAAGGCCAGAACCCCTGGATTGAAAAAAGCGTTAGCCTGGCCGGTACCCTGCAGGAATCGCTGAATTCGGTGTTCCTTTCCGAGAACAGGGTCCTTGAAGTGCCGATTTCCCTGCTGGAACCAGTCATGGCGCCGGCGGTTATGATTGAGTTCGGTTTTCTGACCAATGCCCTTGACAGGGAGTTTCTTTTAACTGAGGGATTCCAGGATGAAATAGCCCGGCTGATCGCTGACGGTATAGTGGAATTTTTGCGGTAATATCCAAATGAAAGAAAAAAAACTCATTATTCTGGGCATTTTCCTCATATTCATAGCTGTGGTTTTTGCCTATTACCTGATCCTGCAGGAAAGGGAGCGCCATTTGGTACTCCAGGAGCCGGATTCCTCAGCGGTAGACCTGGAGGCTTTAGATTTAAGGCAGCAAAGCCTCGGGGAACAGGCTGTTGACCTTTATTTCTATAATCCCGGGAAGCTCCCTTTTGATCCTGATTTTCTGGTTCCCGAGGAGCGGGTAATTTACCAGATTGCTGATCGGACCCTGATGGCCAAGCAGGTGATCCTTGAGCTGTTTAGAGGCCCCAGGAGGGACGTTGGCGGCAGCTCCGGTAACGCTGCC